>CANFHS010000206.1 GCA_947446835.1 Bacteriovoracaceae bacterium | reverse complement strand
CCCCTGCAGCCGCTCGTTGGCCCAGAGCTCGACCCCTTCAAGTCCATCCCCATCCAGGTTCACCGAGCCCATCACGTGGGCTGCCAGCTCCTGGTGCGGGTAGATGCGCTTGGATTCGTTCACGAGCCAGAGGCCCGGTGCCAGATCCCCGTCCTGGTCAATGAGCTTCCAGTGCCTGAGGCGCGCCATTTCGCCTTCACTCAGCTGGCGCTTGATCCAGACGAACTCGCGCTTGCCCTTGATGCGATCCAGGACCCGGGTCTGGGGAATGTCGAGCGCTTTGGACAGCAGACGCGCCAGGGTCCGGCGATTGGGAATCTTGGAAGGATTGGCGGCAAGGCTGTGGGTCTCGGCGTTCACCGCCAGGGGCTCGCCATTGCGATCGGTGATCAGGCCGCGCTGCGGCCGGATCAGGACCTTGGACTGGAACTGGCGCTTGGCCATGGCCTCGAGCCGCTGGTCGCCCCAGACCTGGATCCAGGCTGCCCGGGAAAGCACCACCCCCGCCAGGAGCGCGCAAAAGCCCATCATCACCAGCAGGCGGCCACGTTCCCCGCTTCGGGCCTTCATTTGACGTACACCACCTGGTCGGCCCGGGGCTGCGAGAGCCCGAACTTGCCCCGCGCCAGCGCCTCAAGCCTCCGGGGCGAGCGCAGGGACGCCAGCCTGAGCTCGGCCTGGTCGCGCTCGTGCTGCAGGTTCCGGATCATGCGGTCCGTCTGGCTCACCGAGTAGGTCATGCGGACAATCGACAGCCTGAGCCACACGGTCCCGATCGACATGCCCACGAGGACGGGGACCACCCACAGCGGAATCCAATGTGCCTTGTTCATGCCGGATTTTTCATGGATGGCTGCGTTCGGCGACTCTCAGCTTGGCGCTGCGTGACCGGGGGTTGGCCCGGATTTCGGCCTCATCCGGTTCGATGGGCTTCTTGGTCAACGCCCGGAAAGGCCCTTCCTTCGTCTTGAAGGCAAGCTTCACCTTCCGGTCTTCCAGCGAATGGAAGCTGAGAATTGCCACCCTCCCTCCTGGTGCGACTCCCAGTATAACCGACTCAAGCAAGGAATCGAGTTCCTCCAGCTCCCGGTTGACGTGAATCCGGAGCGCCTGAAAACTCCGCGTGGCCGGATGAATCCGGCCGTGGCGCGCCGCAGGAGGGAAAACACGCTCGATGAGCTCTGCCAGGCCCTTGGCCGTGGCGGGCAGCTCTCCGCGCCTGCGCGCCTCCACGATCCGCGAGGCGATGCGCCGGGAAAGGCGCTCTTCGCCGTACTCCCAGAGAACCCGCGCGATCTCTTCTTCGCGGGACCGCGCCAGGAACTCGCGGCAGCTCTCGCCGCTGGCGGTATCGAGCCTCATGTCGAGCGGCCCTTCGGAACGGAAGCTGAGACCCCGGTTGGGGTCCTCGATCTGGTCGCTCGAAAAGCCCAGATCCGCCATCAGGCCCAGCACGGGTCTTCCCCGCACGAGAGTCGAGACCTCGCCGAAACGGGAATGGACGATTTCGAGTCGCCCCTCCGAGATCTCGCGTTCGAAGCGAGTGCGCCCCCGCTCGACGGCCTCCAGATCCTGGTCGATGGAGAGGACCTTGTGGCGCGCCAGGGCCGGGTCGGCCGCCAGGGTTTCCAGGAAGAGCGCCGTATGGCCCCCGCCGCCCAGGGTGCAGTCCACGAGCCAGTGCGCGGGCGCGCCCGGCGGAAGCTCCCGGAAGGGCTCCAGGAGCCAGCGCGTGATCTCGGGCGCCAGGATGGGCACATGCACGGTGGTTGCGGGCGCGCTCATGGAACCTCGACAATCAATGTGACGGGTCCGTCGTTGACGAGGCTGACCTTCATGTCGGCCTGGAAGCGCCCGCCCTGGGTGGGGATACCGGAAGCCTCCGAAAGCTGGAGGGCAGCCTCGTACAGCGCACGCGCCTCCTCGGGGCCGGCCGCCTCGATGAACGAAGGGCGGTTTCCTTTCCTGCAGTCCCCGTAAAGCGTGAACTGGCTCACGATGAGGTGGGCCCCGCCCACGTCCTGGAGCGAGAGGTTCATCTTCCCTTCCGCGTCCTCGAAGACCCGCAGCTTCAGGATCTTCTGGATCAGCTTTTCCAGGTCTTCGCGCGTATCGCCCTTCTTGATGCCCAGCAGGGTCAGGAAGCCCTTGCCGATGCTCCCCACGCCCTCGCCGTCCACGCTGACCGAGGCCCCGAGGACCCTCTGCACCACGGCCCGCATCGGCTCAACGCGACTCGCGCCGGGCACCGGACTGCACGAGGCGCGTCTCGTCGGTGACTCCGGTCTTGAAGAGTTTCTCGAAAGCGTAGCGGGCCAGATAGGACGACTTCACCCGCCAGAATTTTCCATGAACGGTCAGCGCCGCAACGGCGATGCGGTCCTTGCCGTCGCCGGCGTAGCCGACAAACCAGTCGTATTTTCCCGGGGGATCAAAGCCCGTCAGCGACCCCGTCTTGCCGCCGGCGTCCAGATGGGCCAGACCACCCCGGAAAAAGCCCCGGAACGAACGGTGCGAAGTCCCCTTCTGGACCGTTTCGCGCATCAGGTCGCGGATCTCGCGCGCCGTGGCCGCATCGACAGCGTGGCCTGCCACCCTGGGCTCGGCCGAGTAGAGGCGTTTCCCGTCCAGGTCATGGACCGACTCCACGACGTAGGGTTCCATCATCGTGCCATCGTTGGCGATCGTTGCCGCGATGAGCGCACCTTGCAGCGGGCTCATCGTGTTCTGGAGCGTGTAGCCCGAGGCGGTTTCAGCCAGCTCCCAGGGATCGTCCGTGCTCACCATCGCGCGACCCTGCTGGATCGGCACGTCGGCAGGGATCGGGCGGTTGAAGCCGAAGCGCTCGGCGTACTTGGACAGGGTGGGGCCGCCCAGCGAAAAGGCGCCGATCTTTCCGAACACGGTGTTCACCGAACGCGCGAACGCCTCCTTCAGGGTCATGGTGCGCGTCCAACGGTTGGTCGCGGTATGCATGACGTTCTTGCGGTAAAGCGTGTGGTTCCGGCCATCGAACGAGATGACGGTGCCGGAGCGGAAGCTCTTTTCGGAAATGGCCGCCGCGGCCGTCACGACCTTGAAGACCGAGGCCGAGGGAAAGCTGGCCCGGAGGGCCAAGTGGTCGGGAAGCTTGCGGCCTTCCGAGTAACTGACCAGCGACAGGATCCGGCCCGTGCGGGCGTCGATGGCCACGAAGGCGCCGTAATCCGGGTGGTAGGAGCGGAACACCTGCTCCATCTGGTCCTGGAGACGGGCATCCAGCGCGTACTGGACCAGGACCTTGCGATTCGCGCCCCGGATCGGCATCTCCAGCTCATTGGGCAGGCTCTCGGCGGGGCCTGAGCTTTTGAGTGCGGCCGCCAGATCTGCCTTGGTCAGCAGGGGGCGGTGGACCAGGCCTTTCCAGCTGAGGTCCGCGTCCGAGCGTGACAGCCAAAGCGCCGCGCCGATCGCTGAAACACAGATGATGCTCCCCCAGACCCGGGCCCGGACGCCCCACATCGTTCCGAAAGTGTGCTGCAAGTCGTTCATTCGAGTCAAGGTTCAGAGGTCCCGCTCGGGCGAAAGCGCGGTCTCAGGCTCCTCGGGCGGCGCACCGGCAGCGACTCCCGGGGACTCGAAAGAAAGCGGGGTCTGAAGCGCCAGAGCCAGGTTCTCGTCCGTCAGGTAGTGGGCCTGGTTCATCTTGTTCAGAATGGACTGGACCGTCCGGGAGGCGAAGTCGGTCAGGACCTTGCGGCGGAAGGACTGGGAGTAGCGCTTGGGCGAAGGCAGGAGCATGGCCAGGAAGGCTCCTTCCTTGGCGGTCAGGTCGGAGGGGTCCTTGCTGAAGTAGTGGGCTGCCGCCGCCCGGATCCCGAAGATCCCCTCGCCCCATTCCGCGATGTTCAGGTAGGTCTCGAGGATCTTCCTCTTGCCCACCTTCTTCTCGAGCCGGATGGCCAGGACCAGCTCCTTGATCTTGCGCCAGAGCGTCTTGTCGCGCTCCAGGAACACGTTTTTCACGACCTGCTGGGTGATCGTGGACGCCCCCCGCGCGAAGCGCCCTTCTCCGATATCTTCCCGGATTGCCTCGCGAATCTGGTTGGCGTCGTAACCCT
>CANFHS010000205.1 GCA_947446835.1 Bacteriovoracaceae bacterium | reverse complement strand
GGCGGCGCCTACGACGTGATGGCCTCCAAGCACATCCGCGCCGACCTGAACTTCGCCTACCCGACGGCCGAGATTGCCGTGATGGGCCCGGAAGGTGCGATCAACATCCTGTACCGCAAGGAGATCGCGGCCGCCGAGAAGGCCGGACGGGTGGCCGAAGAGCGCGCCCGCCTGGTGGAGCTGTACCGCAAGACCTTCGCCAATCCCTACAAGGCGGCCGAGCTGGGGTACGTGGACGAGGTGATCGCTCCGGAAGAGACGCGGCGCCATCTGGCCCGCGGACTGGAGCTGCTCCAGAACAAGCGCGAAGCCGGTCCGAAGCGCAAGCACGGCAACATTCCGCTCTGAGGAGAACGAGACGATGTCCATGAAACGTCCTCCGCTTCTGATCGCCAACCGGGGCGAGATCGCCATCCGGATTGCCCGTACCGCCAAGGCGCTGGGCTTTTCGACCGTGGCCCTCTATTCGGACGCCGATCGCTTCTCGGAACATGTGAAGTACTGCGACCAGGCCTACTATCTGGGCGGGCCTGCCCCCAAGGACAGCTACCTGAACGTGGACAAGGTGATCGCGGCCGCCAAGGCCTCGGGCGCCAAGTACGTGCACCCGGGCTACGGTTTCCTGTCGGAGCGGCCGCACTTCGTGGAGGCCTGCCAGCAGGCGGGGCTCGTGTTCGTGGGACCTTCGGCCGAAAGCATGCGGCTCATGGGCGACAAGATCACTGCCCGCCGCACGGTGCAGGAAGTGAAGGTGCCCGGCGTGCCGGGTTCCAAGGGGGCCGTGAAGGATGGCCGTGAGGCCGCCGAAGTGGCGCGTGAGATCGGGTACCCGGTGCTGCTCAAGGCCACGGCCGGCGGCGGTGGCAAGGGGATGCGGCGTGTGGACTCGGAATCCGAGATCGTGGCCGCTTTCGAAGCCGCTTCGCGTGAGGCGCTCGGGGCCTTCGGCGATGGCTCGATGTACGTCGAGAAGTTCATCCTGGAGCCGCACCACGTGGAGATCCAGGTCTTTGGCGACGGCAAGGGCGGCGCCATCCATCTGGGTGAGCGCGAGTGCTCCATCCAGCGGCGCCACCAGAAGGTCTGGGAGGAGTCCCCCGCGCCGATCCTGGAAAAATACCCCAGGACCCGTGAGGCCATGTTCGACGCGGCCATGCGGGTGGTGTCGCATGTGAAGTACTCGGGCGCCGGGACGCTCGAATTCATCGTGGACGGCAAGGGCAATTTCTACTTCCTGGAGATGAACACCCGCCTCCAGGTGGAGCATCCGGTGACCGAGTGGGTGACCGGGGTGGATCTGGTGGCCTGGCAGCTGCTGCTGGCCGCCGGCGAGCTGAAGCTGCCCGCCATTCCCGAGCGACGGGGCGCCTCGATCGAGGTGCGTGTGTACGCGGAAGACCCTCAGACCTTCCTGCCCGCTCCCGGTGCGCTCAGCCTGATCCGGATGCCGCAAGGCGCGTTTGTCCGCGCCGATGCCGCCTTCACGGAAAAAGGCGAGGTGAGCGTCCATTACGATCCCATGATCGCCAAGATGTCGGTGTGGGCGCCGACCCGAGCGGAAGCCATCGGCCGCCTCCGGGTGGCGCTGGACGAGACGCGGGTCGAGCCTCCCAAGAAGAAGGACGGCACCCAGACGGGGTCGCTCCGCACCAACCTCTCGTTCCTTCGCAGGTTGGCGCGCACGCCGGCCGTGATCGACGGCGACACCACGACCGACCTGATTGCCCGGCACGCCGAGCTGACCCAGGACGTGGCCGCCGGCGAGTGCTCGCAGGAAGCGGCGATCGCTCTTTCGATTTTCCAGATGCTCCAGGAGCACGAGGCCGTGTCCAACGGCGTGCAGCCGCAGGGCGGAGCCCAGGGCAGCGCCTGGGCTTTGCTGGCGCGGCGTGAGGGGGTTCGGCAATGAGTGTGGTCAAGGGCAAGGTGGGAGCGCACGAGCTGGAATGGCTTTCCGCGCCGCACGGGACGGAAGGCGAAGGCCGCGTCCGTCTGGCCAACGGGCAGCTGCTGGACGTCCGCTGGCGCAAGGATGGCGATGGGCTCTGGATCGAGCTGCCGAGTGGCGTGCACGGCTTTGACGTGACCGCTGAGGCGATGGATGAAGGCGGACTGAGCTATCGGATGCGGAGTCGCGGCGGGCCCGGTCACTTTGCGGGGCTTTCTTTCCTGCGCGCGGGCGCGGGCGGTGCCCAGTCGGGCGCATCGACCAAGAAGAAGGGCGTGCGCATCCGTGCCCAGATGCCGGGCAAGATTGTCCGCATCCTGGTGCAGGCGGGTGCCGAAGTGGAACGCAACCAGCCCGTCCTCGTCATGGAAGCCATGAAGATGGAAAACGAGATCCGCGCTCCGCAGGCAGGTAAGGTCGCGGCCGTGAAAGTCAGCGAAGGCCAGGCGGTCGAGACCGGCGCGGACCTTCTGACCCTGGAGTAAGCCGATCATGTCCAAGCAGAAGCCACCGGTTTCGCTCGAAACCCGTTCCCATATCCCGGTCAGTGAAACCTACTGGCCCGAGGACGCAAGCCCCCTCTCGAGCGGGGAAGCCGCGGCACGGGAAGCCCTGGGCGCGCCCGGGCAGTACCCGTTCGTACGCGGTGTCCAGAAGGACATGTACCGGGGCCGGCTCTGGACCATGCGCCAGTACGCGGGCTTCGGCACGGCCGAGGAGTCCAACAAGCGCTACCACTACCTGCTTTCGCAGGGGACGATGGGCCTGTCGGTCGCTTTCGACCTGCCCACCCAGCTGGGGTACGACCCGGACCATGCCCGCTCCAAAGGCGAAGTGGGGAAGGTGGGCGTCTCGGTCTCGAACCTGGATGACATGAGGACCTTGTTCCGGGGCATCGACCTGGGCAAGGTGTCCACTTCGATGACGATCAACGCCACGGCGTCGATCCTTCTTTCGTTCTACGTGGCGGTCGCCGAGGAGCAGGGTGCCCAGGCCAAGGAGCTCCGGGGCACCGTGCAGAACGACGTGCTCAAGGAGTACGTCGCCCGAGGCAACTACATCTACCCGCCCGAGGGCGCGCTGCGGTTGACCACCGACATGTTCGCCTGGTGCGCGAAGAACACGCCCAAGTGGAACCCGATCTCGATTTCCGGCTACCACATCCGTGAGGCGGGCTCGACGGCCTCGCAGGAGCTGGCCTTCACCTTTGCCAACGCCATCGCTTACGTGCAATCGGCGGTGGATAGCGGTCTGGACGTGGACGCGTTCGCGGGCCAGCTCAGCTTCTTTTTCAATGTGCACAATGATTTCTTCGAGGAAATCGCCAAGTTCCGCGCGGCGCGGAAGATCTGGGCGCGCATCATGCGGGAACGGTTCGGGTCGAAGGATCTGCGCAGCCAGATGCTGCGGTTCCATTCGCAGACGGCAGGCTCGACCCTGACGGCCCAGCAGCCCCAGAACAACGTGGCGCGCGTGACCCTGCAGGCGCTGGCGTCGGTGCTGGGCGGGACGCAGTCGCTGCACACCAACTCGCTCGACGAGGCGTTGGCGCTTCCGAGCGAGTCGGCGGCCAAGCTGGCGCTCCGGACCCAGCAGGTCATCGCCTACGAGTCGAATGTCACGCAGGCCGTGGATCCGCTCGGTGGCAGCTGGTTTGTCGAGAACCTGACCTCCGAACTGGAGAAGAGGACCTGGACCTACCTGGAGGAGATTGACCGCCGCGGCGGAACAGTGAAGTGCATCGAGGAAGGCTACATCCAGAACGAGATCCTGGATTCTGCCTACCGCGACCAGCGCGCCATCGATCAGGGCCAGATCAAGGTGGTGGGTGTGAACTGCTTCCAGGAAGAGGCCAGCGAGGCCAAGATCGAGATCCTGCGGATTCCGCCAGAGCTGGAACATTCGGCCGTGGAGCGCGTGCGCGCCTACCGGAGCAAGCGCAACGAGGGCGCCACCCGCGACGCGCTCCGCGGGCTTGCCGACGCGGCGAAGAGTTCGGGAGAGAACCTCATGGAGAAGGTGTACCTGGCGGCCAAAGCCGGCGGCACCCTCGGGGAAATCTCGGACTCGATGCGCGGCGTGTACGGCCAGTACGGCGGCTACTCGGGCTTCTGATCAGCCGAAGCGCCTGGATTTGCCGGGCCCCTTGGGCGCTCCAGGGCCTCAGGCGCCCTGGAGCAGC
>CANFHS010000204.1 GCA_947446835.1 Bacteriovoracaceae bacterium | reverse complement strand
GTGCGTACCGCTAGCAAGTACCAGACACTCTTCGACCATGCTTCGGACGCCATCCTGACGCTCAACGGGCGCGGGCAGGTCGATGACCTGAACCATGCCGCCGAGGAGCTGACGGGGTTCCTGCGTGAAGAGCTGGTGGGTCAGCCGCTCGGCGTGCTTTCGCCCCAGCCCGGCCGTCAGCGCATGCCCGAGCGCAGCCGGCCCCTGGCCTCGGGCGTGGAGTCGGGCGCAGGCACGGTCGAAGACGTGGCACTCCTCCGCAAGGACGGTTACGTGCGCCTGGTCGACCTGACCCTGCGCCGGGTACCGGACGCCGGCGGGGGCGAGCTCTCGCTGCTGCTGCTGCGGGACGTGGGCGAAAAGAAGCGCATGGAGCGCGAGCTGATCACCAAGCACTCGGAGCTTCGCGGCGCCTACTCGGAACTCGAGAAGAAGACCATCGAGCTCCAGGCGCTGCAGGAAACCCTGGTCCAGGCCGGAAAGATGGCGGCCCTGGGGGAGCTGGCCTTCGGGATCGCCCATGAGCTGAACCAGCCGCTGCAGGCCATCCGCGGGTACGCGCAGGAGCTCCAGGTGGTGCTGGGCGAGGTCACCGACGAGCGCGGCACCTTCCTCAAGGAAATCGTGTCGGCCGCCGACAAGATGCGCTCCATTATCGATTACCTGCGCACCCACGTCCGCAAGTCTTCCGAGAACCACGAGATGATCGACGTCCACCAGGCCATCGAAGAGGCGCTCAAGATGCTGTCACGCCAGTTCGCCGTCCGTGGCATCCGGGTGGAGCGGGACTTCGTGGCCGATCTGCCCAAGGTCTGGGGCAATGCGCTCCAGCTGGAGCAGGTGTTCATCAACCTGGCCACCAACGCGCGCGACGCGATCGAGGCCACGGGCCGTGGCAGCGGAACCGTCAGCATCCGCACCCGGTGCGAGGGCGACTTCGTGGAAGTGCTGTTCCGCGACGACGGCTGCGGAATGTCCGATAAGACGCGGCAAAAGGCTTTCAACCCCTTCTTCACGACGAAGGAAGTGGGCAAGGGCATGGGCCTCGGGCTCAGCCTCAGTTACGGGGTCATTTCAAAGTTGCACGGCTCGGTCGTGGTCGAGTCGGACCTGGGAAAGGGGACCCTCTTTAGGGTCCGTCTGCCCCGGGATTATCGGGAATTGGCTTGAAACACAGGGAGGAAACAAGGATGAGCACGAAACCCAGGGTCCTGGTGGTGGATGACGAGGAGTCGATCCGGAAGCTGTTGCGTTCGCGACTGGAGCGCGACGGCTTCGAGGTGAGCACGGCGGCCAGCGCCGAGGAGGCCCAGACGGCCTACCAGGCCGGCACCGAAGTGGGCTGCGTGGTTACTGACCTGCGCATGCCGGGCAAGGACGGCTTTGCGCTGATGGACTGGGTGCAGGGCAAGAGCAAGTCCGTCCGCACCGTGGTCATCACGGGCCATGGCGAGAAGGCAGTGGCGATCAAGGCGCTGCGCCAGGGCGCCTCGGACTACCTCGAAAAACCCTTCGACATGGACGAGCTTTCGCATTCGGTTCGCCGCTGCATCCGCGAATACCAGCTGGAGCGCGAGAACCTGGACCTGGTGTCCCGCCTGGAGGCCCGGGTGGAGCGCAGCGAAGGCAAGGTCGAGGAGACCTCCTGGTACGAGTCAAAGGATGCTTCCATGGCCAAGGTCAACGAATGGATGGGCGTGCTGCGCCGGGAATCCATGCGCGCCGAGGCGGAAGAGCCCAGCGTGCTGATCCTGGGCGAGAGCGGCACCGGCAAGGAAGGCGTGGCCCGCACGGTCCATGCCCGCTCGCGCCGGGGCAAGGGTCCCTGGGTGGCCGTGAACTGCGCCAACTTCAACGAGCAGCTGCTCGAAAGCGAGCTCTTCGGCCATGAGCGCGGAGCCTTCACCGGCGCCAACCAGCAGAAGCGCGGCCTGTTCGAGCTGGCCCGCGGTGGCACCCTGTTCCTGGACGAGCTCGGAGAGATGGACGTCAAGCTCCAGGCCAAGCTGCTGCGTGTGCTGCAGGAAAAGGTGTTCCGTCGCGTGGGTGGCGGAGCCGACATCGAGACCGATGTCCGCGTGGTGGCGGCGACCAACCGCAACCTCAAGGACCGTGTCAAGGCCGGCAGCTTCCGCGAGGACCTCTACCATCGGCTGTCGCGCGTGGTGCTCGAGCTTCCTGCCCTCCGGGATCGGGCCGAGGATCTCCTGCCCATGGCCACGCAGTTCGCCCAGCGCGCGTTCCGTTCCCGCGGCAAGACCTTCGCGGGTTTCACGGCCGAGGCCGAGGAAGGCCTGCGTTCCTACGACTGGCCGGGCAATGTGCGCGAACTGCTGAACGTGGTGGAGCGCTGTGCGCTCATCCACGAAGGCCCGGGTCCGGTGGGTTTCCGCGAGCTGGCCATCCAGGTGCGCGGCTCGGGCGCCCAGGCCGCGGCGCCCCGGAACGAGGCTTCGCTCCAGAGCGATGACGCCTTCTCGGGGGAAGGCGGTTACATGGGCCTCAAGAAGCGCTGGTCGAATTCGTTCGAGCGCGAGTACCTGCAGGCCATGCTCCGCAAGCACTCGGGCAACGTCTCGTCGGCTTCGCGCGAGGCCAAGCTGGACCGCTCGAACTTCCTCAGGCTGCTGCGCCGGCACGGCCTGAAAGCCGCCGACTACCGCAAGGTCGGTGCCCACGGCGTGGACACCGCGGCCGAAGCCGGCAGCCAAGCCGCCTGATTTCCGGGTAGTTCCCGCATCACGGTGTCCGTCCCGACACACGAAGGGACGGACACCGTGATGCGCAACTGCCTGATGTTCCAGGCGCCTTGAGTGGCATTGCCCGTGCTCTGGATAGGGGCATGAGCACGACGAAGCTGGAATCACGACTCGATGGAATCCAAACGCTCCTTGCGCAGCTGAACGGCGAGGTTGCGGTCCTGGAGGCCGGTTACGGCCAGGTCCTCGAGGTGCTGAAGAAACTGGAAGGCTCGGTCTGCCTGGACGACCTGACCGGGCTGCTGCGGCGGAACGCCTTCTTCCGCAAGTGGGAGCAGCTTCTGGAGGAGTGCTCGCGCCTCAACGAGGCCTGCGGGGTGCTTCTCATCGACATCGACCACTTCAAGAAGGTGAACGACACCCACGGGCACCCGACGGGTGACGAGGTCATCCGGAGGGTCGCGGGCCTGCTCAAGGCCTTCGAGGGCGGCGAGGCCTTCGCGGGTCGGCTGGGAGGCGAGGAGTTCGCCGTCGCCTTGCGCGGCACCGAGGCCGAGATCCTGGGCGCCGCCGAGCTGATCCGCCGCGCGGCCGCGAACCTCCAGGGGGGTGTGATCGGTGAAGGCGGCGTCGAGGATCCGTCCGTCGAGTGGCGCTGTACGGTCAGCATCGGCGCAGCCGCCGCGGGCAAGAGTTATGATTCGCAGGCGCTGCTGCAGTCCGCAGACCAGGCGCTTTACGAAGCCAAGCACCAGGGCCGCAATCAGGTACGCGCGGCGTAACCCCCTGGGGACCTACGGATCGGGTCCAGCAACCCCGGCTTGTCCGGGCGGAACGGCGATGCTTCGGGCGGGAGGGTCCCTGAAACCTCTCTCACTCCTCCGGGCGGGTTGCTCCCCGCTCTCCTCCCGCCCGAGGATCGGCACCGCCCCGGACAGGCCGGGCCTTTTTTCCGGGTCTAGGAACTCGAAGCAGGCTCGCTTATCCTTTTAAAGATGCACAAAGTGTCAGGGTGGTGGGTTGCGGGATTCATGCTGGCTTCCGTGGCGGTGAACGCGGCGGGGCCCGCGCAGGGGAATTCTCGTGTCACGGTCATGGATTTTCCGAGGGCGGCCGCCCCGAGTCCCCGGCCTTTCCCGACGCCGCCTGCCGATGAGCTCGATGCCGCGCACGCCCGCCTGGCGCAGGTCGTGGGAGCCGTGAACGTCGGCAACCCGGTCAGTGATCAGTTCGGCCAGGCGGGCACAACCGGCGCGATTCCCCCGGAGTTGCGCGAGCCGCTGAAGCGCGTGCAGGGTTTTTTGCAGAATCCTTTCGTCCAGGATTGGATCCGGATCCTGGGCAGCCCGGTTTTTGCCGAATCCACGCAGGCCATCGTGGGCAACGCCGAGAAGTTGAAGCTCCTGGGAGCGCTCGAGTTGGCCTTGATCCTGGCTGTGATCCTGATCCG
>CANFHS010000203.1 GCA_947446835.1 Bacteriovoracaceae bacterium | reverse complement strand
GGATCACTGGGGCATCCACACCCACCTCATCACCGAGCGTGCCGTGACCCGTGCGGTGAAACGCATCGTGGAGGGGCATCCCGAGTTCTTCAAGGCCCTGCGCCGCTGGGCCATGACGCCTGGGCACACCATCAGCTACGTGGTGGGAAACCACGACGTGGGCATGCTCTGGGCGGGTCCGCGCCAGGCGTTCTCGGAAGCCTGCGGCGCGGAGGTGCTGTTCAAGGACGTGAGCCACGTGTTCGACGGCGTCCATGTCGAGCACGGGCAGCAGTATGAACGCTTTGCGCGCGTCAACATGAGGCGCCCCTTCATCTCACGCGGCCTGCCCGAGCCTGTCCTGGATCTGCCCTGGGGGTCGCTGTTCGTGGCGGTGGTCCTGCCCCGGATCAAGCAGGAGCGTCCGCACGTGGACAAGGTGCGCCCCTTCCGTTCCTTCCTGGTGTGGTGCCTCTTCAATGACCTGCTCTGGGGCCTACGGACCTTCGCCAGGATCCTGAAGTTCGTCTTCGATACGGTGCTGCTCAAGACACGTTTCATCATCGGAAACGGGGCCCGGGCCGACCTGAGCCTGCTGCGCGAGATTTCGCTCTATCCGAATTACGACAAGATCGCCTTCCGCATCCTGGACACCCATGACGACGTCCATACGGTCATCTTCGGGCATACCCACATCTTCCGTTACCGGCAGTGGCGGGAGGGCAAGGAGTACCTGAACGAGGGCAGCTGGAACGAGGTGACCAACCTCGACCTGTCCGAATATGGCACCCGGACCCGCATGACCTATGCGTTCATCGACTACGGACCGGCCCTGGCGGACGGGTCGTACCGTCCGAAGGCCCGCCTGAAGGAATGGAAAGGGACCTGGAAGCCCGAGATGGAAGTCTTGGCTTGACGGCCCGCTGCGACAAATTTTAGGGTCAGCCCCATGAGGGTCGTGGCTGTCATTCCTGCGCGCTACGCTGCCACCAGGCTGCCCGGCAAACCCCTCTCCGATATCCTGGGTAAACCCATGATTCAGAGGGTTTACGAGCGGACCCGTGCAGCCCAAGGACTGGATCGGGTGATCGTGGCCACCGACGATTCCCGCATCGCCGACAGGGTGAGGGCTTTTGGCGGAGAGGTCGTGATGACCGACCCGGCGCTGCCCTCGGGCACTGACCGTGTGGCGGCCGTGGCGGACCAGGTGCCGGCCGACATCTATGTCAACGTCCAGGGCGACGAGCCCCTCATGGACCCCGGGGCCATCACGGCGGCAGCCGATCTGGTCCGGAGCGGACGGTTCCCCATGGCGACCGTGATGACTCCGCTTCGCTCGATGGGCGAGCTGGAGAACCGGGCCGTGGTCAAGGTCGTGGCCGACCGCGCCGGACGCGCGCTCTACTTCTCGCGGCTCCCCATCCCGTACGGTCGCCTGCCGGGTCCGGACGAGGGTCAGCCCTTTGCCTGCCGCCGTCATGTCGGGCTTTACGCCTACACGCGCGACACGCTTTTCCGGATCCGTTCCCTGCCCGTGTCGGCACTGGAGCGCGCGGAAATGCTGGAGCAGCTGCGCGCGATGCAGGACGGAATCGCGATCGGCATCGCGGAGCTGGATTTCATCTCGATCGGCGTGGATACGCCTGAAGAACTGGAGAAGGTGCGCGAGCACCTCGGAAAGAACGGCGGTTAGGAACAAGATGGCCAAGCAGAGAAAGTACATTTTCGTGACCGGCGGCGTGCTGTCCTCGATCGGCAAGGGGATCGCCGCGGCCTCCATCGGCATGCTCATGGAGCAGCGGGGCATCAAGGTCACCATGATCAAGATGGATCCGTACCTGAACGTGGATCCGGGAACCATGAGCCCTTTCCAGCACGGCGAAGTGTTCGTCCTGGATGACGGCGCCGAGACCGACCTGGACCTGGGCCATTACTCGCGCTTCGTGCAGTCCGCCCATTTCACCCGCAAGAACAGCTTCACCACGGGCCGCATCTACGACACCGTCATCCGCCGCGAGCGCGCCGGCGGCTACCTCGGCAAGACGGTGCAGGTCATTCCGCACATCACCGACGAGATCAAGCGCCACATCCGCGACGCCGCCGAGGACTCCGACCTGGCCATCGTCGAGGTGGGCGGCACCGTGGGCGACATCGAGGGCCTGCCGTTTCTCGAGGCCATCCGCCAGATGCGCGCCGACGAGGGCGCGGGCAACGTGCTCTTCGTGCACCTGACGCTGGTGCCCTACATCGCGGCCGCGGGCGAGCTGAAGACCAAGCCCACCCAGCATTCGGTCAAGGAGCTCCGCGAGATCGGCATCCAGCCCGACATCCTGCTTTGCCGCTCGGATCGCGCCTTGCCCAAGGACGTGAAGGAAAAGATCGGCCTGTTCTGCAACGTCCCGGGCGACCAGGTGTTCAGCGCCAGCGACGTGTCCTCGATCTACGAGGTGCCGCTCGAGTTCCACGAGGAAGACCTGGACGAGAAGGTGGGCGAGAAGCTCGGCATCTGGACGGGGCGGCCCGACCTGTCGCGCTGGCAAGCGATGGTCGAGAAGATCCGCAAGCCCAAGGGCGAAGTCACCATCGGCATCGTGGGCAAGTACACGGACTGGCGCGACAGCTACAAGTCGCTGTCCGAGGCGCTCGTGCACGGCGGGGTGGCCAACGACGTCCGCGTCTCCATGGTCTACGTCGACTCCGAGGAGATCGAAAAAGGCGGCAACCTGGATCTGCTGCGCACGGTGGACGGTATCCTCGTGCCCGGCGGCTTCGGTGAACGCGGGGTGGAAGGCAAAATCCGGGCGGTCCAGTTCGCGCGCACCGAGAAGGTGCCGTATTTCGGCATCTGCCTGGGCATGCAGCTCATGGTGATCGAGTACGCGCGCAACGTGTGCGGCCTGAAAAAGGCCAACTCGGCCGAGTTCGCGCCCGAGGGCGGCGAGAACGTGATCGACCTGATGGAGTCGCAGAAGAAGGTCACCGACCTGGGCGGCACCATGCGCCTGGGCGCCTATCCCTGCGAGATCACCGCCAAGGCCAACGGCAAGCCCACGCGGGCTTTCCAGGCCTACGGCCAGGAACAGATCAGCGAACGCCACCGCCACCGTTTCGAGGTGTCCAACCGGTTCCGGCCCGAGCTGGAAAAGAAGGGGCTCCTGGTGTCGGGCCGTTATGTGAACGCGGAAACCAGCGAAGAGCTGGTCGAGATCTGCGAGCTGCCCGAGCATCCCTGGATGCTGGGGTGCCAGTCGCATCCCGAGTTCCTGTCCAAGCCGCTGCAGCCGCATCCCCTGTTTGCCGCCTTCATCCGGGCGGCCAAGGAAGCCAAGCTGGGCACCCAGCGCCCACTGCCGGGCATGGTCGGCGCCAAGGTCGCCACGAAAGGAATGGCCTGAGATGACGCAATCCAAGTTCCAGAAGGGGCCGATGACCCTGATTGCCGGCCCGTGCGTGATCGAGGACGAGGGGCTGATCCTGGAGGTGGCGCAGGAGCTGAAGCGCCAGCTCGAAGGGCTTCCCGTGCGGCTGTACTTCAAGAGCTCGTTCGACAAGGCCAACCGCACCTCGATCGAGGGCTTCCGCGGCCCGGGCCTCAAGGAAGGCCTGAAGCTGCTGGAGCTGGTCAAGCAGAAGACGGGGCTTCCGCTCCTGACCGATTTCCACTCGCCCGACCAGGCGGCCCCCGTGGCCGAGGTCGTGGACTTCCTGCAGGTGCCGGCGTTCCTGTGCCGGCAGACCGACATGATCCTGGCCGCCTCTGAAGCCTGCCTGCGCTTCGGACGCCGCTTGAACGTCAAGAAGGGCCAGTTCCTGGCTCCCTGGGATGCCAAGAACATCGTGGGCAAGGTGCGCGAGGTGGTCGAGATCGAGCGCCGCGACGGTCGCCTGCGGGGCGAGCCGGCTTCGGACTGGTTCTGTCTGACTGAGCGCGGCACGACTTTTGGCTACAACACGCTCGTCGTGGACATGATCGGCTTCCAGGCCATGCAGGCCTTCGGCGTGCCGGTCATCTACGATGCCACCCATTCCATCCAGTCGCCGGGCGCCGGCGCTGGCGGCAAGTCCACCGGCGGCAAGCGCGAGTACCTGGAAACCCTGGCCCGTTCGGCCGTGGCGGCAGGCGCCGACGGCCTCTTCATGGAATGCCATCCCCGTCCGGCCCAGGCCAAGAGCGACG
>CANFHS010000202.1 GCA_947446835.1 Bacteriovoracaceae bacterium | reverse complement strand
GTGCGAGATCGTGGTGCAGCTGGGCCGCGGGGGGCGCCACTTGTCGCGCGCCGAAGCTGTAGGCGCCATCGGCGCCTACACCGTGGGCATCGACGTCACCGCGCGCGACCTGCAGGACGAGGCCAAGAAGAAGGCCCTGCCCTGGGCCGTGGCCAAGGGGTTTGAGACCTTCGCGCCGGTCGGCCGCTTTGTCCCGGCTGCGGATGTGCGCGATCCGTCCGCGCTGGGGCTTGCGCTCGAGGTGAACGGTCAACCCCGGCAAAAGGGCAGCGTGGCCCAGATGCTGTGGTCGATTCCGGAGCTGATCCAGCATCTCAGCACCATCTTCAGGCTTGCGCCCGGTGACCTGGTGTTCACGGGCACGCCGGCGGGCGTGGGGCCCCTGCGCGCGGGCGACCAGCTGCGGGCCAGGCTCCTGCAAAAAGATCAGACCCTGGCCGAACTTTTGGTCGCAGTCCAAGACGAGGAGAGACGCTCATGATCCTGAAATTGATCCGGATGGTGCTGGGAGCCCTGCTCCTGACGGGCAATGCGCTTTTCCCGGCGCGGCCCAGGGTCCGGCGCTCGGCCCAAGAAAAGGCCACGCTTCAGCCCGATCTGTCCAGGCTCAAGCTCTACGAGTTCCGCGCCTGCCCGTTCTGCCTCAAGGTGCGTCGGGGGCTTCGGCGCATGGACCTGGACATCGAGCGGCGCGACGCGCTCCGGAACGAGCGCTACGCGGCGGAACTGGTGCAGGGCGGGGGCGAACTCCAGGTGCCTTGCCTGCGCATCGAGGATGCACCGGGACAGGTCCAGTGGCTCTACGAGAGCGCGGAAATCCTGGCGTACCTGGAAAAGCGGTTCAGCCTTTCGACTCGTTCTGCTTGAGCAGGCCGATCTCGCGCAGGCGTTCGGCCAGGTAGTCGCCGGCCGTCGTCTGCGGTGAGAGCAGCACCTCCGGGCGCGGGTGCAGGAACAGGGGCATGGAGTAGCGCGGGAGCCGGGCTTCGGGGCCCGCCGGGTTCACCACGCGGTGGGTGGTGGACGGAAACCACTGGTTCGAAGCCAGCTGCAGCATGTCGCCGACGTTCACCACGATCGAGCCCGGATCGCAGGGCACGTCGTGCCATTGGCCCCGGGTGTCCAGCACCTGGAGGCCGGGAGCCGTGGCGGCCGGCAGCAAGGTGATGAGGTTGATGTCCTCGTGGGCGGCGGCCCGGATGGCGCCCACCTCTTCGCCGCCGGTCAGGGGCGGGTAGTGGATGGGCCGAAGCAGGATCTCTTTCGAGTCTTCGATCATCTGGCGGAGCGGCATGGAGTAGTGGCGCCGGATGTCCGCCGGGCTGTGGTCCTCGATCCAGCCCAGCAGTTCGGACGAAAGCGCGGTCAGGCGGTCAAAGAGCTCGCGGGTGCGGCCCGACATGCCCCGGGGCAGCTCGTTCCAGGGGTAAAGGTGGAAGAACTCCTTCAGGTCCTTGACCTGCGAGTTCTTGGCGTTCTCGGTGCGGAAGGGGAAGTAGCCCGCCTGCTTGGCGGGATCGAACCGGTAGGCGTGCTTCGCTTCGCCGGCGAAGAATTCCTTCCAGTCGTCGAACACTCCCCGCACGAGCGACGCTTCGATGGGGTGCTGGGTGAGCACGCCGAATCCCGTTTCACGAAGCGATTCGGTGAAAGTTCGGGCGGCATCCGGATTCCGGTGGGACACGCTTTGCACGTTCATGGGTAGCCTCCTTATCTTGCTCGTGCACCCCGGGCAAGGTGGGGGGGGCCGAACCGGAATAATTTGGTTGCGCGGTGCAAGTCTTCGTTTATCGTCAAAGAACCGATCCATCCCCGTCTGGTTTTTGACGAGGCGTTGCTGTGGCCGGGGGGGCTTGGGTCGGCATCAAACGGGGGCATCCTCTTGGGGGGAAGCCTTTGATCATGGAGGAAATTCGAATGAAAAAGTCCCATCTGGGAATGACCGTCCTCGCGACGGCGCTGGTTGCGCCGATGGCCCTGGGCGCAGGCTTTGAAAAGAACATCACTTTCTCGGGCAAGAACGCTGGTAAAGCCGGTACCTCGGTGGCCGACACCACCGGCGCCGAAGCCCTGTACTTCAACCCCGCCGGCCTGGGCGGCAGCAAAGGCTTCGAAGTCAGCGGCAACTTCTCGCCGACCTGGGGCCACTACGAAGGTCCGGCCCGCGCTTTCTCGAGTGCCGGCGCGACCAACACCTATGCCGGCTCCTCGGCTACCGACTCTGAGATCGGCGACACCAAGCTTTCGCCGGTGTTCGGCTTGCTGGCCAGCTACGGCGTGACCGATGACCTGAGCGTGGGTGTGGGCACCTACGTTTCCGGCGGCTCCAAAGCTTACTACAATGGCCAGCAGTTCTACGCTTCGGGCACCGGCACCGCGGTCACCGAGACCACGGACCTTCGCACGGACCTGAGCATCGTCGAGTACGCGGCAGGCGCGGGCTACAAGCTCATGCCGGGCCTCAAGATCGGCGCGTCGTTCCGCGTGATCAACGTCAAAGGCGAACTCTTCGGTGTTTCGGGAACGGGCCTGAGCGGTGGTCAGATTTCGACCCAGCTCAGCGGCCTGTCCAAGACCTCCACGGGTTACAAGCTGGGTGCCCAGTATGATGGCAGTGGCTGGGGTGCTGGCGTCAGCTACCGCGGCGCTACCAATTTCACGGCTTCCGGCACCTTGGCTGCCCGTCTTCAGACAAAGACCGGTGGCATCAACGGCGGCGGTGGAGCCGTTTCGACCCAGGATCTCACCGTCGGCAACAGCGGCGCTGCCACCCTGGCTTCGACCCTGCCGCAGCAGCTGGTTGTGGGCGGTTACTACGACGTGATGAACGACCTGCGCGTCCTGGCCCAGTATGACTGGACCGAGTACAGCAAGTGCCAGCAGCTCAGCTACACCGGAACCTTCACCCTTCCGGCTCTTCTGGGCGGCACCACCACCGACCTGTCCACCAAGCCCACCACCCTGCAGTGGAGCAACCAGGGCGTCTACCGCCTGGGTGCCGAGTACGGCGGCTGGAGCTGGGCCAAGATCCGCGCGGGCTACGCTCTGACCACCGCGGTCACGAACACGGGCTTCGCTTCGCCCACGCTGGCCGCTCCCGGCACTGCCAATACGTTCACGGCAGGTCTGGGCAAAGCCATCAACGCCAACATGGATGCCAACGCCGCCTTCGAATACTCGAAGACCACCGGCACCGGCACGGGCGTGACCACCGGCGACTTTGCGGTCTCCGGCGTCATCGCTCACCTGGGCGTGAACTACCGCTTCTGATCAGCCCACTCGGCTGATGCAGACGAGGGCCGGGTTCCCGAAAGGGAGCCCGGCCCTTTGCTTTTTTTAACCGCGGAACGCGAGTTGCAGTTCCGGCATGCGTCCATGGACACGGCACCCGGATCGCACCGCACCATCTTGGTCGTCGAGGATGATCCGGCCATCCGGAGCTTCCTGAAGCTGGCCCTCGAGTTCGAGGGCTACGCGGTGCTGGCGGCCTCCCACGGCCGCGAAGCCCTGGAGCTGCTGGCGCGCACGGAACGACCGTGCCTCATCCTGCTCGATCTGATGATGCCGGTCATGAACGGCTGGGAGTTTGCCGAAGCCCTGCGGCAGGACGCGCGCCTGGCCGACACTCCGGTGGCCCTGGTGACGGCTTACGTCGAGGACGCCAAGACGTTCCGGGGCGCCCAGGAGGTGCTGCGCAAGCCCATCGACCTGGACCGGTTGCTGGGCGTGGTCAAGAGGTTCTGTGCTTGAGTTCCTGGCTCCCTTTGCGGCGCTGGGACTTTGGATCGCCTTGCGTTGGGGGGGCTGGGCTTTTTTCGCCTTCTGGCCGGGCGTGGTGCTGGCTTTGCGTCTCGGCCTGGGCGTCGGCTGGGCGATGTCGTTCTGGGAAGCGGTTTCTTCGGCGCTCGGCGCGGGGCTGGCCGTTTGGGTCCTGGGGCCCGACCGCAAGGAGCCCGGTCGTGTCTTCCTGAGCGGCACCCTTGTGCTTCGTGTCCTGCCTTTGGCCTTCGGAGTCTTCCCTTGGCTGGTGAACGCGTCTCTGGGTGTGCTTTTGCGGCGTCATTCGGGGTCGTGGATTTCGGTCACCGATTTTTCGGACTCCCTGGGACTGGTGACGCTCGCGCCAGCGCTGCTTCTGCTGGGGCCTGGCCAGGAGTTTACCCGGGTGCGGCAGCCGGCCGG
>CANFHS010000201.1 GCA_947446835.1 Bacteriovoracaceae bacterium | reverse complement strand
GGCGCAGGCCAGCTTGTCGTGGGCGCCCTTGAGCTTGAACTTGGCGTCCTTCTCGTGGCTGAAGCGCACGTCCTGCTTCCACGAAACCGGGCCATGGCAGGTGTTGCAGTCCTTCTTGGCCCACTCGCCCTTGAAGAAGTGCACATCGTCCTTCTTGTGGCAGCTGACGCATGTGCTGAGCTGCCCGAAGTACCGGATGCCCCCGGGACGCGCCGACTTCTCGGTGCGTTTCTCGATATGGCACTCCGAGCACTTCAGCGCCTCGTGTTTGCCCTTGAGCTCGAAGCCGGTCTTCGAATGGTCAAAGCTCCGCTCGTCGAACTGGGTGCTGTCGAACTTCCGGCCTTTGTGGTCCGAATGGCACTCGATGCAGGTCCGGGAAGCCAGGCCGTGAAAGCCCTTCTTGGCCTCCACCTTGGCGCGGATGTCCTTGTGGCAGTCCAGGCAGGTGGAGTTTGGCACCCCTTTGCCCGCGTCGTGGCACTTGAGGCAGTCCCTGCCTTCCAGGTCCTTGTGGCCTTCCATCAACGGGCCCGGTGCCAGGAGGCGGTTCAGCAGGCCTTCCGCCGTGCCCGCGGCCGGCGCGGGCGCGGGCAGCAGCAGGAAGGCAGCCGCGATCCAAGCACCCAGCCCCAGTCCCAGATTGCGGCCCCTGTTTCCCATCTCAGAGCCTCCCCTGGGGGGCCGCGCCGTCGCGCAACGGCGGAATGGCGCGGTTCCCGAACCGGTAGGTCACCGAGAGGTAGCCGCTCAGGATGGACACGCGCTGGTCGAGCGCGTGCTCGATCGAAAAGGTCCCGAAAAGTTCGCGTGAAAGAAACCGCGAGGCCGAAAGCTCGGTCATGAACACGGTCAACACCTCGCCCGAATCATAATTCTGCAGCGCGATCTTCTCGTCCAGACCGAACTCCCAGCTCCGGCTGCTGGAGCTGGCCCCGAAGCGCACGAACTTGTCCTGGCTCACGAAGTTGTGGCGGTACCCGATCCAGCCATAGGCCCCCAGGTTGTCCATGCCCCCGAAGCGCGAAGCCTGCACTCCCGCCGAAAACTCGTTCAGCCAGTATCCGTCGGCCATCCGCTTGCCCTGGATGGTTTCGCCCAGCAAGGACCAGGTCGGCGCCATCTGACGGGTCAGCCGGAAGCGCCCTTCCCGGTAGGGACTTGGAGCCAGCCGTTCGCGCACATCCTGGCGGCGCAGGTACTCGATGACATCGATGGCCGAAACACCCAGGTCCGCCATGAACTGTTCCGTGAACTCCCGGTGGTAGTCCAGGTGCAGGTTCTGAACCTTCAGGCTCGGCACGAAATCCAGGTACGAAAGCGCGGTCAACCGATTGCGACGATCCGGCTGCAGGACCACCTGCTGGTACCAGAAGAACCGGTCCGTTTCGGACTCGAACTGCTGCCTCACCAGGGCGTTGCTGACATACAAGGAGGTGTCGAAGCCCCGGTACTTGGGCTGGTACAGCAGGTAAGCGCCCATCACCTTCGCGTTGCTGCGGAACTCCAGGTACGAAAGGTCGCGCCTGCGAGGATCGAAACCGCCGAAAAGTCCCGAGCTCAAGGCCGGATTCCAGCGCCAGCCTGCCAAGGCGCCGTCCGCGTAGACCGCCCCGGCTTCGACCACAGGAAACCGCCCCAGCCCGGCAAAAAAGCCATTGTGCTCGTTGGGGTAAAGCAGGGCTACCTGCCTCAACTGGAGGCGGTTGACGCCGTAGAGCGACAGCCTCTCCTTGTCGAGCAAGTCAAAAAAGTCGTGCTTGTCGCGAAGGTCCAGGACTGCCCGGAAACCAGGACTGCCCCACTCCGACACATCCAGGTAGAAGCGGTTCGAGATCGTCGCGAAGTCGTTCCGGGTGGTCCCGTCGGCCGAGAGCTCCAGGTTTTCGTTCGACAGGTACCCACCGGTCGTGATGCGGCCATTGACCTGGGCCGCCTCCAAGGGGGCCGAGATCCCGAGCGCCGAACCAAGCAGCAAGAACCGGGTGAAGGAGCGCAAACGTGCCACGTCTGACTAGTTTCAACGGATCTTGTTTGGCCGTCAAACCCTGAAAAATACGGTATTTTCAGGGGAACCGTCAAAAGTCTTGCGCTGACCCGCAGGCCCTTTAAGCTGGGGGAATCTTCCCGGAGAACCCGCCCTTGACGCCCATTCAACGCATCCAGTCACAACGTGTTTTCAGGTTCCTGTCGAGCGTCCGCCTGGCTGTGCCGCTCATGGCCCTGCTGCTTCTTTCTGCCGCGGCAGGAACCATCGTGGAGAGCCGCTACAACGCTTCGATGGCCTCCCTGCTGGTGTACCGGCACCCGGCCTTCCTGACCCTGATGGTCCTGCTCTGGGTGAACATCTTCTGCGCGACGCTTTCGCGCTGGCCCTTCAAGAAGCACCACACGGGCTTTGTCATCACCCACATCGGGCTTTTGACGCTTCTGGTGGGCGGCCTGATGACCGCCACCTGGGGCATCGACGGCGAGCTCCGCATCGTCGAAGGCGGCCAGGACAACGAGGTCTTCCTGCCCAGACTGGTGCTGCGTTCCACCACCGGGGACCGCGTCCGCCAGGTCGAGATTCCCCGCTCGCTGAGCCCGCTTTCGGAGTCGCGCCTGCGTTCCATCGAGGAAGAGCTGGGCCTGGATCTGCGCCTGGAGCGCTTCGAACCCTTTGTTTCGGCGGAACGCACTTTCGTGGCGTCCAAGGACGGCTCGGCCCCGGGAACCGTGGCCATCCAGGTGGCCCTGAAGAGCGCGTTCTTCAACGTGGCCGAGTGGCTGCAGAGCCGCGACCTGCCCGAGCTGCAGCTCGGCCCGGCCCGCCTGCGCCTCATCCAGGACACCGGCGCCGAGTCCCGCGCCCCCAGCCGCTCCACGTCCTCGCGCCGCAAGGCCCAGTCGGCAGGCCGGGTCGCCGCAGCCGGCTCGGAGCGCACGCTCAAGGTCGTCGACGCGGCCTCGGGCCAGGTTCTTGGCGTGATCCCCTTCACCCAGCTCAAGAAGGGCCCCGTGCGCCTGGGCGAAGTGACCCTCACCCTGAAACGCAGCCTGGAAGACGCGCAGGTCGGCCAGATCGGCAAGAAGGGCCTGATGGACCTGGGCACGCCCGGCAAGAACCCGGCCCTGGAGCTGACGCTGACCCGCGGCGGCCAGACGACCCGGGAAGTGGCCTTTGCCCGGTTCCCGCAGTTCTCGCTCCAGACCGGCGCGGGGGTGGGCGTGAAGGTCGAGTACCAGGTGCCCGGCTTCGGGCAGGCCGCTCCGGTGGCGGCCGCCGCCGAAGCCCCGGCCGAAGGCGGCGACGCACGCGCGCTGCCCCCGGGACATCCGCAAGTCGGCGGTGGCGGCGAAGGCGGGGCAGCCCCGGCCCCGCGCCCCATGGGCGGCAACGTGGCTGAATTCCGCATCCGGGATGCCCGCTCGGGCGAGCTGGAAATCCGCCTGCTCAAGAACGGTACCGAAGTGCTGCGCAAGACGGCCAAAGTGGGCGAAGTGGTGCCCACCCCGTGGATGGGCATGGAACTCAAGGTCGTGTCGATGATCCCCGAAGGCGTCGAAGGCCAAGAGGTTCGGCCCATCACTCCGCCTGAGCGCACCAACATGCCGCCCAGCGCGCTTCGCGTGCGCCGGGTGGGCTCGGAAGACTCGGACTGGCTCGTGGAAGGCGAAGGCCGGGCCTGGGTTTCGGGCGGCGAGCGCCACGAGATCTACTTCGGCCCCGACTCGGTCAAGCTGCCGTTCCAGGTGGCCTTGGCCAAGTTCGAAAAGATCGACTACCCCGGCACCCAGATGGCGCTGAGCTTCCAGAGCCGGATCCACGTCAACGGCACCGAGCCCGAGACCCTGATCCGGATGAACGAGCCCCTCAAGCGGGACGGATTCACCCTGTACCAGGCCAGCTTTGTCGAAAGGCCCGGCCAGCCGTCCATCTCCGTCTTTTCCGTCAACCAAGACCCGGGCCGCCCCGTGAAGTACGTGGGCTCGCTCATCCTGGGCCTGGGCATCATCGTCTTTACCCTGATGAGAAGCCGCTGGTACCGCGAACTTCAACGCAAACCGAGGACCGCCTGATGAAAACCCGCATCCCTGTCACCGCACTGGCTGCTCTGGCCCTGAGCTCCCTGACCGCCTTCGCCGCCGACCCCGTCGAGCAGCTCACGGCCCGGGCCCGCACCATCCCGACCGAAGCAGCGGCTGCCATCCCGGTCCAGAACAACGGGCGCATCAAGCCGCTCCAGACCCT
>CANFHS010000200.1 GCA_947446835.1 Bacteriovoracaceae bacterium | reverse complement strand
GGAACTCCCTGCGCATCCGCTGCCTGCTCGAAGGCGGTCAGGTAAACGAACGGCTTGAACGTGGAGCCCACCTGGCGCTTCATGTTCAGGATGCGGTTGAAGGTGGACTTGGCGTAGCTTCTGCCACCGACCAGGGCCCGGATGAACCCTGTCGACTGGTCGACGGCCGCCAAGGCGCCTTCCAGGCGCGAGTCCTGTCCGAGGCGGAGGCGCTTCTCGATCTCGTCGATGCCCTGGGTGACGGATCGCTGGGCGATCGAGTTCAAGGTGGGATCGAGCGTCGTGTAGACGCGGAATCCGGCCGACACGATCTCCGCTTCGGTCATCCGGTCGCGCAGGTGGGTGATGAGCTCCGCCTTCACGAAGTCGGTGAAGTAGGGGGCCCGGCTGGCCTGGTTGGCCGGAGGCGCCAGCCGGATGGGCTCGCGGCTGGCCAGGTTCGCCTCGGTGGTCGCGATCTGGCCGGTCTCGGCCATTTTCCGCAGCACCAGGTTCTTCCGTTCGCGCGCCCGGTCCGCGTAGCGGTAGGGGGAGTAGAATCCCGGACCGCGGATCAGGCCCGCCATCAGGGCGCTTTCGCCCAGGTTCAGCTCGGTGAGCCGTTTTCCGAAGAAGTGCTTGGCGCCTTCGGCCACGCCATGCACCTCGAGGCTGCCGACCTGCCCGAGGTAAACCTCGTTCAGGTAACGCTCCAGGATCTGCTCCTTCTCGTATTTGAGTTCGAGCAGGATCGACAGGAAGAACTCGCTGAACTTGCGGAACACGTTCTTGGTCCGCCGGGCCATGAGGTTCTTGACCAGCTGCTGGGTGAGCGTGCTGCCTCCCTGCGCGAACGACAGCGTGCGCAGGTTCACCCAGATGGCCCGGGCAACGCCGCGGGGATCGAAGCCGCTGTGCTCGAGGAAGTGCTGGTCCTCGATGGCGATGATCGCCTTCCAGATGGGTGCGGGGATTTCGGCAAAAGGCACGAACTCGCGGATCTGGCGCTTTCCTTCTTCGGCGCCGCTGCGGGACAACGTCGAGATCAGCTCGGGCTCCAGGTAAAGGTCGGCCACCTCCTGGGCATCGATGTGGATCGACGCGAGCAGCGAGTTGCGGGCGGTCCCGTTGAAGCTCAGGATGGCAGTCTTGCCGCCGGCCGCGAGCACCGGGTGGTTGTCGGGAACCAGGTAGGTGGGAAACGCGGGCGCGCGGAGGCTGAAGCGGATCTCGTCGGGCTTCTCCTGGAGGGAGTAACCCAAGCGGATGAGGCTGGCCCGCAGGCTGTCGCGGGTCTCGGGCGGTGCCAGGCGGGTCACGTCCGAATAGATCCGCGTGGGAATGAACTGGTCCGGCTCCAGGAAAGCGCGGTCCAGCTGCCGGAACATCCACAGCAGATGGATGCTGAAGGTGATGACGAGGACGAAAATTCCGGCTAGCGCGATGCGCCAGGCAGGCCCCTGCCTCATTGAATCTCCTTGACTGCCCTTTCAGCGGTCAATAGAACCTGACATACCTTGCATGCTTGAGCAAGTGCATGTCCGGATTGGGCATTTTCACGATCCCGGCGAATTTTCTTCATTGAGGTGAAAATGATTTCTCGGAAGATTCTGATGCCGCTTTCCCTGGGCCTTTTGACGTCCGTGGCGCCGACCGCCGCGCACGCCCTCGATCTGGACTGGTCCGGCCAGCTTCGCAGCGAATTGAACTGGGTGAACAACTACAGCATGGGCAACGGGAATTTGCCGGACGCCCGGAGCCTGGGCAACGGCTACACCGTCAGCGGTGGCGGCTCCGAAAACGCCGCGTTCCAGACGCTTTTTGCGCGGCTCAGGCCCAAGGTCATCGTCAACGACAACGTCTACATCAAGAGCGAGTGGTGGGTCGGCAGCCCGATCTACGGGTTCTTCGGCGACGGCGCTCCCTACAGCACCGACCAGCGCCAGTATTACTCGAACCAGAGCCGCGGCTCGACCATCACGGCGCAGCGGCTTTGGCTCGAAGTCATCACCGACGTCGGCACCCTGCAGGTGGGCCGGGCGCCCTTGAACTGGGGCCTGGGCCTGGTGTGGAACGCCGGCGAGGGCCTCTATGACCGTTACCAGACCACGGGCGACACGGTCCGGCTGGTCTCGAAATTCGGCGCCTTCACCTTCGTCCCTTCGGTGGTGAAGTACTCGATGGGCAACAACGTGGGCGGTTCCGCCCAGTACGACGGCACCAGCTGGCAGCCTTCTTCGGGCGGCCAGGGCGTTTCGGATTACGCTCTCCAGCTCAAGTACGAGAACCCGGATGAGGATCTCGAAGGCGGCGTGAACTTCGTGAAGCGCATTGCCGGCCCGGCCCAGGACACCAACTACGGTTATCTGGGTTTCAATGGCACCGCTGCGGGTGCCAACTACAACACCTGGGACCTCTACGCCCGCAAGCGGGCGGGCAAGCTCACCGTCGCGGGTGAGGTGCCCCTGACCTCGGGCGACATCGGCGGCGTTTCCTACAGCGCCTTCGCCCTCGCCGCCGAGGCCAATTACGCCGTCACGGACAGCTGGGAAGCGTCGCTGAAAGCCGGTCACGCTCCGGGCCAGCCCAACGCCGTGAACGGTTCGACCGACAAGTTCCGCGCCTTCTACTTCAACCCGAACTACAAGATCGCTCTGATCATGTTCAACTACGCGCTCCACAACTTCGTGGGCCCGAACTCCCAGAACAACCCGGCGGGTGGCACGGCCCAGAACCTGGTTTCGCCCTACGACAACCCGATCACCAACGCCAACTACCTGAACGTGGGCGGGGCTTATCGGTCCGACAAGTGGCGGTTCCATGCCGACTACACCTTTGCCCAGGCGGGGGAATCGGCCGCGGCAGGTTCGTACTTCTACAACACCTGGCAGCGCAAATACGTGGACAACACCTCGGGCCTGACCCAGAGCACGGCCCTGGGCTGGGAGATGGATTACGGCGCCCAGTTCCGTTACGACGACACGTTCCAGTTCGGACTGGATCTGGGCTGGTGGTTCCCGGGAGACTTCTACAAGTTCTCCAACACGGCCACCTCCAATACCACGGGCACCGTGTTTGCCACCGTCCTGCGGGCCGGGGTGAGCTTCTGATTCCCGCCCCGGTTCGCCGGGGTTACTGGACGAGGAAGGTGACGAAGTAGATGTTCGTCACCACCGCGTTCGGGTCTTTGGTTTCCGAGAGGAGCAGCTGGTTGGCGGTGTCGATCAGCTGCGTCCTCAGCACATAGCGTCCCTGGACGCTGGTCAGCTCGGCGTAGCTTTTGCGGCCCATCATCGAGAAGAAGCGGTCCAGGATGATGGGCTTGAGCTCCTCGAGCAGGTCCTTGCGGTTGGCGTCCTTGAGCTCGTAGATCATGGTCACCGTGGCGTAATGCATCTTGCCCTGGGCCAGGCCTGCGGGGCCGGCGGGCTCAAGCCCGGTCAACGACGCCTTGATGTTGATCGTGACCGGTTCAAAGGCGACGATGCCGGGGGTCGCGGCCAGGCCGGCCTTTTTGACTTCGGCCGCCAGGCGGGCGCGCTCGGCGTCCTCGGTGATCGGGGGGCGTTTGAAGAGGATGCGGGTGTAGACGAACATCCCCAGGGCCGCCAGGATGGCCACCATGTTGACCACGGCCAGGAGGAGGCCGAGGTCCAGGGGCTTTTTGGGCTTGGCCGCCTCTTGGCCGCCTTCGGCTGCGGGTGCTGCGTCGGACATGCTTCAAGTTTAAGCGGAACTGACCGGAACGGTAAAGAAAGACGAAGGCCCCGCCTCCCGGAAGGAGGTCGGGGCCTTTCTTGAGGATCAAGGCAGGGTCAAGTCTCTGGCGCGAAAGGGTCGCCCAGGCTTGTCCGGGCCATCAGAGGCGGATGGCCTCGTAGGGCAGGCCCAGGTCGTCGGCCACCTGCTTGTAGGTCACCTTGCCGTTCAGGATGTTCACGCCCTTCAGCAGGGCGGGGTCCTTGGCCACGGCGTCGTGCCAGCCCAGGTTGGCCAGCATGGTGGCGTACTTGAGGGTGACGTTGGTCAGGGCGTAGGTCGAAGTGCGGGGCACTGCGCCCGGCATGTTCGGCACGGCATAGTGGATCACGCCGTCCACCGAGTAGGTGGGGTGTTCGTGCGAGGTCGGGCGGCAGGTTTCGACCGAGCCACCCTGGTCGACGGCCACGTCCACCACGACGCCGCCGGGCTGCATCTTGGAGATCATCTCGCGGGTGACGAGCTTCGGCGCCTTGGCACCGGCCACGAGAACGGCGCCGACCACCAGGTCAGC
>CANFHS010000199.1 GCA_947446835.1 Bacteriovoracaceae bacterium | reverse complement strand
GCTGGATCCACTGGTAGATCTCGACCTTGGCACCCACGTCGATTCCGCGGGTCGGCTCATCCAGGAAGAGGATCTCCGGCTCGGTCATCATCCACTTGGCCAGGATCACCTTCTGCTGGTTGCCGCCCGAAAGCTGGCCCACCGGCTGATCGTAGGAAGCGCACTTCACGCGCAGCTCGCGACCCCACTTCTGGACGTTGTCTTCTTCCGCGGACCTGGAAACAAACGACAGCAGCCCGCCCTTCGAGATCCCGGCCCGGCCCGCCACCAGCGACGGCAGCACCATGTTGTGCCGGATGGACTGCCCCAGCACGATTCCCGAAGCCTTGCGGTCTTCCGACACAAAAGCCATCCGCGCGCCGATCGCGTCCGAAGGCACGGCGATGTTCCGTTCAATCCCCTTGATGAAGGCGCGCCCGCTGACCTGGTAGCCTTCACCGCGGGGGCCCGAACCCTGGAGCACTCCAAAGAGGCTCTCGAAGATTTCCGAGCGACCCGCGCCCAGCAAGCCTGCCAGGCCCAGCACTTCGCCGGCCCGGAGCGAGAAGGACACGTCCTTCAGCTTGAGGCGGTGGGGCGGCTTGATCATCGACAGCCCCTCCACACGCAGGAGCTCTGCTCCGATACGGTCGTTCTTGGGCGGGTAGATGTCCTCGATGGAGCGGCCGACCATCGACGAAATGATGGTGGGCTCAAGCTCCGAGCGCGGCCGACCGGCCTTCAGCTCGCCCGCATTCCTGCCGTCCCGTAGGATGACCATCCGGTCGGAGAGGCGGAACACCTCGTCCATGCGGTGGGTGATGTAGATGATGGCCCGCCCCTCGGCCCGAAGCCGATCAATGATGCCGTAAAGCCGGATGACTTCCTGGTCCGTCAGCGCGGAGGTGGGTTCGTCAAACACCAGGATCCGCGCGTCGCGATAAAGGGCCCGGGCAATCTCGACCAGCTGGCGCCCACCGACCGGCAGGTCGCCGACCCGTGTGTGCGACTGCAGGCCCAGACCGAGCGTATCCAGGAACTTCTGGCAGCGCGCATGGACTTCGTCCCAGCGGATCATCCGGGGCAGGCGATCCAGCTCCAGGTGTTCGGCCACCGACAGCTCCGGAAAGACCGAGAGCTCCTGGTGGATCATCGCGATGCCCGAAGCAAACGCTCCTCGCGTGTCCTCGAAAGCCTTGGGCTGGCCGTGGATGAGGATCTCACCCTCGAAGGAGCCCGCCGGCCACACGCCCGACAGGATCTTCATCAGGGTCGACTTGCCTGCGCCGTTTTCACCCAGAAGACTGACGACCTCGCCCGCGTGCACCGCGAGCGAAACTTCATCGAGAGCCTTGGTGCCCGGAAAAACTTTGGTGATCTTCCTGAGTTCGAGAAGCGGAAAGTTTTGATCTTGAGTCATCGTTTTGGACGAGGCTCGCCAAAGCATCCCCCCGTAACCCGAGGTCTATTCCCGCCCCGGGGGACTGTCAAACGTTTAACTCACGCCTCTTCCGAAGGCGCGGTCCGGGGGTAGCCGATCCAGGTCGCGAAGAGCCAGAAGGGACCGATGAGCAGGTGCCGCACATTGGAAAAAAAAGCCGGCGAGTTCTTCTCGAAAACCCGATGGCCCACGCCCTGGAAAATCCAGCCCACCGCAAAAAGACCCAGCTGCCAACCCAGCGGCAGCGATTTGCCCATGCCGTACCATCCCAGGGCAAAGAGCAGGTAAGGAAGCGCCAGCTTCCAGTCCAGCGTCAGGTACCAGGCTCCAGCGAGAGCCCAGAGGATCAGGCCCGCATCCCAGCCGATCCAGGCCGAAGCCGAACCCATTCCGAGAGGCGGCCCCCAATTCCACCGCGACAGCATCCCCATCAACGAGATGGCGATCAGCGGAATCCCGATCGAATGACACAGCTTGTTGCCTGGGTGCCGATGGGAGGCGGCGTAATCGTCGAACCAGCGTTCGATCCGGGTCTTGGGCGGGGTGTTCATCGCAGGGCCGATCGTGCCCGAGCGCCCGGCTGTTTTCAACATTGAGAGCGCGTCCGGGCCATGACAGAATTTCGGGACGATGACTCCCCCGATCGGCCAACACTCCAAGGAACGCTATTTCCGCCCCGGCCAATACCTGTTCCGGGAAAACGACCCGGCTCAGGCCCTTTTCATCATCTCCAAGGGCAGCGTCGCCATCCGCAAACGCCACGGCAGCGGCGAGGTGGATCTGGCGCGCCTGAACTCCAACGAGGTCGTGGGAGAGCTCGCGTTCTTTGACCGCTTGCCGCGCAGCGCCTCGGCGGTAGCCGTCACCGAGGTCACAGCCATCGAAATCCAGTTCTCATCCCTCGATACGATCTGGGCGCAGGTGCCGGCCTACCTGAAGACCATCATCACCGCGATCGTGGAAAGACTTCGCAAAGCGGACGACACGATCCGGCGTCTCCAGAAAGAGGAGTCCAGCACCGAAAAGTCCGAGGAGCCCGGCAAAGAAGCGGATCCCGACATCGCGTCGGTCCTGGCCCAGATCGACACCAAACCCCCGACGGGCAACAAGCCCGGTCAGGGTCCGAGCTGACGGATGGCTTCGTAGACCACGATCGAGGCCGCGTTCGAAAGGTTCAGCGAGCGGACCCGGTCGTCGTACATCGGGATCGAGACCGCGAATTCCGAGTACCTCTCCATGATCCAGCGGGGAAAACCCGCCGTCTCGCTGCCCAGGAAGATGTAGGTGCCGGGCTCGAAGCGGTGGGTGTAGATCGTCTTCCGGGAGCTCTTGGCCAGGAAAACCTTGGGCGCGTCCGCGGGCAGCTGCGCCAGGAACTGCTCGGCCCCCGGCCACACCTTCACGTCGAGGTGCTCCCAGTAATCCAGGCCCGCCCGCTTGAGACGGGTGTTGCTGATCTCGAACCCCAGCGGCTCCACCAGATGCAGGCGGGCCCCGGTGGCCAGGCAGGTGCGCCCGATCGAGCCCGTGTTCTGCGGGATTTCGGGCTCGATGAGGACGATGTTCAGGCCGTGCGGCATGACTGCCCCGCGATCAGGGACGGATCACGGCCGGGGTACGCGCAAACGGGATGGTCTCGCGTACGTGCTCCACGCCGGTCATCCAGGCCACCGTGCGCTCCACTCCCAGGCCGAAGCCCGAGTGCGGCACGGAGCCGAACCGGCGCAGATCCAGGTACCAGCTGTAGTCCTTCTCATCGAGCTGATGCTCGGCGATCCGGCGCTTCAGCACGGCGACACTTTCTTCGCGCTGTCCTCCACCGATCACTTCGCCGTAGCCATCGGGCGCGATGAGGTCGCAGCCCAGCGCATATTTGCCGGTGCCTTCCACGCCCGGTCCGCCGACGGTGTCCGACTGCTTGAAGTAGAACGCCTTGATCTGGCTCGGCATGTGGTGGACGTACACGGGCCGTCCGCCAAACTCCTCGCCGATGGCGGTCTCATGGGGCGCGCCGAAATCCTCGCCCCAGGGAATGGCCACCCCGCGCTTCTCCAGGATCCTGATGGCCTCGTCGTAGGAGATGCGCGGAAACGGGCCCTTGATCATCTCGAGCTTCTTCAGGTCGCGCTCCAGGATCTGGAGCTCGGGCGCGCGATTGGCCAGGACCGTCTGCGCGATGTGCTCGACGAACTTTTCGCCCAGCTCCATGTTGTCCTCGAGGTCGTAATAGGCCATCTCGGGCTCGACCATCCAGAACTCGGTCAGGTGCTTGCGGGTCATCGACTTCTCGGCGCGGAAGGTCGGGCCGAAGACGTAGATCTTGCCGAACGCCATGGCGCCCACTTCACCGTAAAGCTGGCCCGACTGCGAAAGGTAGGCCTTGCCGTCGAAGTAGGGCGTCTGGAACAGCGTCGAGGTGCCTTCGCAGCTCGACGGCGTCAGGATCGGCGCATCGAAGCGGATGAAGCCCTGCTTGTCGAAAAACTCCTGGATGGCGCGGATGATCTCGGCGCGCACGCGCAGCGCCGCCCACTGCTTCTGGCTCCGCACCCAGAGGTGGCGGTTTTCCATGAGGAACGCCACCCCGTGCTCCTTGGGCGAGATCGGGTACTCTTCGGCGATCTGGACGATGCGGATGGACTGCACCCCCATCTCGAAGCCTCCCGGCTGGCGGGGGGCCGAGCGGATCACCCCGGTGACTTCGACCGAGGATTCCTGCGTGAGCTTCTCGAAGTCCTCGAACGCCTGGTCCGAGCATTCGCCCTTGAACAGCACACCCTGCATCAGGCCCGTGCCGTCGCGGAGGATCAGGAACTTGATCTTGCCCGAGCTGCGCTTCTGGT
>CANFHS010000198.1 GCA_947446835.1 Bacteriovoracaceae bacterium | reverse complement strand
CCCTTCAAGCTGAAGAGCACCAAGGCCCTCGCGGACTTCATCGGACGCGAAAACATCGTGGCCTCGTCGACCCTGCACACCTATTCGCCCGCGGTGGTCTATCCGTGGGGCATTTCGAGCCATGACCTCTCGACCCCCTACGACGACATCTTTGCCGGCCTTTGCAGGGCGGCGGTCCAGGAAAGCGGTTACCCGACGGGCAACAACACCCAGCTCATCTACCCGGCCGATGGCACCTTCGAGGACTACGCGTTCTGGAAGCACGGCATCTGGTCGATCCTTTTCGAGCTGGGTTACAGCCACAGCCCGAGCGACGCCCAGGTGGCCGAGCTGCTGCGGGTGAACGTGCCCGGCCTGCGCCGGATGTACGAGCAGGCGCCTCTGCAGCGGGCCGAGAAGCATTCCTTCACCGGCAAATGCGACGTGCGTCTGCTGGGCCTCGATCGGCATGACGAGTAAGCCCCTGGCCCCGCGCGAGGCGCGGATCCGCTGGGAACAGCTGGGTTGGCGGGCCCCTCAGGGAGGGCTCGCCCCCGCCTTCAGCCAGGCCAAGGTGGGGTTCCTGGTCGTGGCACCCTGGTGCCCTGATTGCCAGGAGCTCGGGCAGGCCTGGAAGACGCTGGCCCGACCTGGCCAGACGTGCTGGCTGGTCGGGGAATTCACCCCGGAATCGGAGCTTCAGGCGTTTCGGCAGGCCCTCGGGGTGGATTGGCCAATCCTTCTTGGCACTTCCTCCAAGACGCAGCTGGCCTGGATCGAGGCTCGGTTCAGGCAGCTGCGGGCAGCGTTCGGGGACGGCCGGCGCTGGGGATTGCCCACCTGGATCGAGGGAAGGCTCGAGCATGGCTCGCTCGTCGTGACGGGTTTTCGGTCGAATTTCTGATTGAGCGCGTCAGGAATGGGTGGTATTTGCCAGCCCCATGAGATCATGGGGCGTTTCGGATTCCCTCAAGTTGTACAACATCGAGAACTGGGGCGATCAGTACTTTTCGATCAACCCGGCCGGCAACCTCACGGTTCACCCTCGACGGGGTGAAGGTCCGGGCATCGATCTGATGGCTGTGGTCGACGAGATCCGCTCGCAGGGCGTGGCCATGCCGGTGCTGATCCGTTTCCAGGACATCCTCCGGCATCGGGTGGTGACCCTGAACGAGGCGTTCCGCAAGTCGATCGCCGAGTTCGGCTACAAGGGCCGTTACCAGGGCGTGTACCCCATCAAGGTCAACCAGATGCGCGAGGTGGTCGAGGAGATCGTCGACGCCGGCCGCAACTACGACTACGGCCTCGAAGCGGGCTCCAAGGCCGAGCTGGTGGCCGTGCTGGGCATGCCCACCACGCCCGACTCGCTGGTGCTGTGCAACGGCTTCAAGGACTACGCTTTCATCAAGACGGCCCTGATGGGCCTGAAGATGGGTAAGCGGGTCATCATCATCATCGAGAAGATCACCGAGTTGTACCAGGTCATCGCCGTGGCCAAGGAGCTCGGGGTCAGCCCGCAGGTGGGCATCCGCTGCAAGCTGTACTCGAAGGGCTCCGGCAAGTGGGAATCCAGCGGCGGCGAGACGGCCAAGTTCGGCCTGACCACGCCCGAGATCCTGCATGCCATCCAGGTCCTCAAGCAGGAAGGGATGCACGACGCCATCAAGCTCATCCACTTCCACATCGGCTCGCAGATCACCAACATCCGCACCGTGAAGGACGCCGTGAAGGAAGGCACCCGCATCTACTCCAAGATGCGCAAGATGGGCCTGGGCGTCGAGTTCCTCGATGTCGGCGGCGGCCTGGGCGTCGACTACGACGGTTCGCGCACCAGCTTCGAGAGCTCCATCAACTACTCGCTGGCCGAATACGTCAGCGACGTCGTCTATTCGATCCAGGAAGTCTGCCAGGCCGAAGAGGTTCCCGAGCCGAACATCGTCTCGGAATCCGGTCGCGCCATCGCGGCCCATCACTCGGTCCTGGTGGTCAACGTCTTCGGTTCGATCGAAGTGGGCGCCACGCCCATCACCTTCGACGAGACCGCCGACGAGGACGACGTGGTCAAGGAGATGCGCTACCTGCGCCAGAACCTCAGCACCAAGAACCTGCTTGAGCACTTCCACGACGCCGTCCAGCGCAAGGAAGAAGCCCTGTCCATGTTCAAGCTGGGCTTCCTGTCGCTCGAGGACAAGGCCAAGATCGAGCACATCTTCTGGCAGATCTGCAAGCTCATCCACAAGAACGCGGCCGGCCTGAAGTACGTGCCCGACGAGGTGGAAGCGTTGAACAAGGCGCTGGCCGACCAGTACCTGTGCAATTTCTCCATCTTCCAGTCCATGCCCGACCATTGGGCCATCCAGCAGCTGTTCCCCATCGTGCCGCTGCACCGTCACGACGAGGAGCCCAACCACTCGGCCACGCTGGTGGACATCACCTGCGACTCCGACGGCAAGATCAACAAGTTCATCGACCTGCGCGACATCAAGGACACGCTCCAGCTGCACACGCTGAAGCCGGCCGAGGCCTACTACCTGGGCTTCTTCCTGACGGGTGCCTACCAGGACATCATGGGCGACCTGCACAACCTGTTCGGCCGGGTCAACGAGGTGCACGTGTTCCTCGACGAGACGGAGCCGGGCGGCTACTACATCGAGGAAGTGATCAAGGGCAACAACATCGCCAGCGTGCTGTCCTGGATCCAGTACTCGGCCACCGACCTCGAGAAGCGCATCAAGGAACAGATCGACGCCCGTGTCCGAGAAGGGGCGATCAAGCCCCGCGAAGGCGTGGAGCTGCAGAACTTCTATGAAGAGACGCTCCACGGCTATACGTACATGGATGTCGAGCGCCGCTCGAAGCACATGATCGCCTTCGACGACGCCGGCAACGGCAATGGACAGGTCAAGCCCCAGAACGGCGGCATGGCCGAGGAAACGCGCCCGCTGCTCAATTGATACCGCACTGAAGATCCCGCACTGAACCGCCCAGGAGGCACCCGATGAAGATCCTGAACGAAGGTTTTGACCACGTTGAATTCGTCGTGAACCGGATCGGGGCCTTGGCTCCGACCTTCGAGCGCATGGGCTTCGAGTGCGTGGGCTCGCGTCATCTGGCGGCCCGGGGAACCCGGAGCGCGCTGTACCAGCAGGGCGCCATCCGCATCCTGATCACCGAGTCGGACGGCACGGCGGCTTCCGCGAATTCCGAGGCCGTCCGTTTCCTGGCCGACCAGGCCGAAGGCATCTGCGTCCTGGCCATCGAGGTCGACAGCGCCTCGGAGTGGTTCAAGACCACCACCTCCCGGGGCGCACGCCCCGCGATGGAGCCCACGGTGTTCGAATCGCCCCAGGGTCGCGTCGTCCGTGCCGAGATCTGGACGCCCGGCAAGGTCCGCTACGCCTTCATCGAGCGCCACTGCGCTTCGCTCCAGCAGCCCGCGCTCTTTGACGAGGGCCTGGTGGCCCAGCGCCTGGTGAGCCCGAGCCCGCAGAACCTGACCCGTATCGATCACCTCACCAACAACGTGGGCATCGGCGAGATGGCGACCTGGGTGGAGTGGTACAAGAAGAACTTCGGCTTCAAGGTGTCGCGCCACTTCAAGATCTCCACCGGGCGCACGGGCCTCATCTCGGATGTGGTCCAGTCGGAATGTGGCAAGGTCATCGTGCCCATCAACGAAGCCACCGAACCCGCCAGCCAGGTGCAGGAGTTCGTCAACCGGATGAAGGGCAGCGGCGTGCAGCATCTGGCGCTGGAAACCAGCGGCCTGATCGACACGCTCAAGACCCTGCGCTCCCGTTCGTTCAAGTTCCTCACGGTGCCGCACACCTACTACGAGGCCGTGCCGAAGCGCGTGGCTGGCGTCACCGAGGACCTCGAGGAGCTGGAGCAGCTGGGCATCCTGCTGGATGGCGAAACCGGCCACGGCAAGTACCTGCTGCAGATCTTCGGCGAAGAGGTCCTGGGACCTTTCTTCTTCGAATACATCCAGCGCAAGGGCGACCAGGGCTTCGGCGAGGGCAACTTCAAGGCCCTGTTCGAGGCCATCGAACGCGATCAGGTCAAGCGCGGCGTCCTGCAGGCCTGATCCCTTCCGGAAGGGCCCGGCTCAAGCCTTCAGGTTGAGCCACAGGTCCCACAGCTGGGCGGGAGTTTCCATCCAGTGATGGGGATCGTGGGGAGCCAGCACTTCCCGGTCGGCCAGGAGGTCCCAGAGCGCGGCCACGGATCCCGTGCCCGCCGCCCGGGCGGCCCGGATGTCCACGGGGCTGTCGCCGATGTAGAGGGTCT
>CANFHS010000197.1 GCA_947446835.1 Bacteriovoracaceae bacterium | reverse complement strand
GCAGGCCATGGCCGAGCAGCGCAAGGAGCTGAAGATCACGCGCAAGACCCGGAAGACGGAGCAGTACTTCAACCTCCGTCCGCTCGTGGATTACGATGCCGTCTTCATTCCAGACGAACCCAAGGTCGTCGGACAGATCCTGCCGACCTTCGCCTACCGCGATGTTTCGGGCGTCCAGTTCCTGGGCATCAACACCTGGAACTCGCCCGAGCTGTTCAGCCGGGCCCAGAACTGGGCCGTGGGTTCGCTTTTCACCGAGGCCTTCTATCCGGAATCCAACTCGGGAATGGTCAAGAGGTTCATGGCCCGCTACCGCCAGACCTATGACGCCGACCCGGGGGCCATCGAAGCCATGGCATTCGACGCGGCAAGCCTCCTGGAGCTGGCGATCTCGAACGGAGCCCAAAGCCGCACCGAGATGCGGGAATTCCTGAAGGGCGTCTCCAACTACCCGGGGGTCACGGGACGCATCTCCTGGAAGGATGGGGCATTCACCCGCAATGTCTCCGTCCTGACGATCGCGAAGAACGGCCAGGTGCTGGCCGCCCCGCAGGAAAAGCCCGCCGAGCGCTGACCGCGGCCGATCCCGGCAAACTCTGCCCATTGGCGACCTGAGGCGGCTTTCGCTATCCTGAAAGGGGGCAGGAAGCCCCGGATTGCCAGGAGGGCAGCACACTTTGGGTCTTCGCTTCGACCCCGTCGGTGGGGGTCAATTCAAACAGGCCATCCAGCAGATCGTCGAGGCCGAACGCGTGCCCGTCAAGCAGCTGGAAGCCCGTAAAAAGCTCGAAGAGACCAAGCTGAAGACCTTCCAGGACTTCAAGTCGAAGTTCTCCAATTTCGACAAGACCCTGGCCGAGTTCAGCAACTTCAAGAAATTCCGCGAGCTCAAGGTGGACCTGGGCGACTCCGCTCCGTACGTCGACGTCACGATCGACAAGGAAAAGGCCGAAGCCGGAAGCTACCAGCTCGAGGTCTCGCAGCTGGCCAAGCGCGCCTCGGTCATGTCCAACACCTTCGCCAATCCCGACGAACCCTCCCTCGGGATCGGCTTCGTGGTGGTCAAGACGCCCGAGGGCGACTCACGCGAGGTGTTCGTCGACTCCAAGGACGCTAGCCTCCGGGGTATCGCCTCGCTGATCAACAAGTCGGAAAACCTCGGCATCCACGCCTCGGTCGTGAACGACCAGGCCGACCCGGAAAAGCCCTGGCGCCTCATCGTCTCCTCCAAGAAGGACGGTCTTTCGCAGAGCATGGAGCTGCCGGAGCTCTACTTCATGGACGGCGAGGAGGACCTCTGGTTCGCCGAGCGGAACGACGCCGACAACGCGCTCCTCCGGGTGGACGGCTTCGAGATCGAGGCCCCGTCGAACGAGCTCAAGGACTTCATGACGGGCGTGAACCTGAAGCTCAAGCAGGCACGCCCCGACCAGCCCATCACCGTCAACATCAGCGAGGACTACCAGAAGGTCGCCGGCAAGGTGAAAGGCCTGGTCGACCAGATCAACTCGATCCTGGAATTCATCACGAAACAGAACGCCGTGGACGAGAAGAGCGACACGCGCGCCACCTTCACCGGCGACAGCAGCCTGCAGAGCGTGGAATACCGCCTGCGCAACCTGCTGCATGAAGGCTTCCCGACCTTCCCGAGCGATGCGGAGGATGTGCGCTGGGTCTTCACCCACCAGCTGGGTTTCGAGTTCGAGAAGACCGGCCAGATCACCTTCAAGGAAGACAAGTTCACCAAGGCGCTGCAGAACGACTTCCAGGGCGTCACCGAGGCCATCACCGGCGAAAACGGCCTGGCCATGCAGCTGCGCGAAGTGGTTGCGGGCTATACGCGGTCACCCGATGGCATGCTGGTGACACGCGAAACCAACCTGCGAAACCGCATCAAGCGGATCGACGACGACATCGCGCAGAAGGAACGCCGCATCGAACAGCGGCAGCAGCGGCTCACGGAACAGTACTCCCGACTTCAGGGTTCGCTCGCGAACCTGCAGAAGCAGCAGCAGTACCTCAGCGCCACCATGGGTGGTGGCGGCGGAGGCAACCTCGTATCCCAACTCCTGGGCGGATAAACAACGATAGGACGATGACATGAGCAACCAAGGCGCAAACCACTACAAGGCGATGCAGGTCAAGACCGCGACTCCTGGGCAGATCCTGATCATGCTCTACGAAGCCTGCATCCAGAACGTCAAGAAAGCGTCGGACGCGATCGAACGCAAGGACATCGCGACCAAGGGAAAATTCATCGGCAAGGCGCACGACATCATCAACGAGCTGCAGAACACGCTGAACTTCGAGGTCGGTGGTGAAGTTGCCCACGAGCTGGAGCGGCTGTACAATTTCATGACTGCCCACCTGGTGCGGGCGAACCTCGAAAACTCCAAGGAATGCCTGACGGCGGTCCAGAAGTGCCTCGAAACACTCCTGGATGGCTGGCGGGTGGCGGTAGCCGAGGTCCAAAAGGGTGCACCCAAAGCCTGAACCGGAGTCAATGGACATGGACGTACTGGCACTCCTCAGAAGCAAGAACCGTTGCCTGGAGCGTTTCCTGGAAGCGTCCAGGGAATTCCTGGTGGTCCACGGGAACGACCCGGACCTGGGCATGCTCCCCGACCTGCAGAAAAGCCGCGAGTCGGCCCTGAAGGCCATCGGGCTCTTCGACCAGAAGCTGGAAGAGACCGTGAACCTCCTGCCCGAGGTGAGCCGCAGCGACGAGCTGATCCAGGCCGTCCGCAACGAGCTGGCCCGGAAGGACGCGATCGTCGAGCAGATCCTCAAGGTGGACCTGGAGCTGATCTCCAGGATCGAGGCGGCCAAGAACGCCATCCTCCGCGACCTGAGCAGCGAAAAGCGGTCCCGGGACACGCTCGGAAAATTCAAGAGCACCTGGGTTCCGAGCTCGGGTGAAGGACTCGACGAAACCCTATGAAAAGACTCGACCAGCTTCTCCAGGAAACGCTCTCCAGCCGCCTCAAGGCGGAAGGCTACGACATCGACCTGGTCGCCGTCCCCGGCGCAGGCGACCGGATGGTGCGCGTGCGGACCCTCGAGGAAGCCATCGAGGACTTCGAGCGCGAGGGCGACACCCAAGGGTATCTGGTCCAGATCCGTCCCGCCTCGGCGGGGGCTTCCGCCTCCGCTGGCCCGCAGCCGTTTCCAGGGGTGAAGGAAGAGAGCCTGTTTTCAGCCCTGACGGACGAGACGCTGCACGCGGCCGGAACGGGAGCCAGCGCCGCGGACCCCGGCATCTACCTGACCGACGGTCGGCTCAACCTTCCCTACCTGAGCCAGAACGCGATGCTGCTGTTCTCGGCGGGCGAATACACGCTGGCCCGGAACATCTACCAGACGCTGCTGTCCTCGGGCGAGCGATCGGGCGAGGCCCACTTCTGGATGGGGCGGTGCTTCGAGGCCGAGGGCAAGTTCGACGGCGCCCGCAAGCACTTCGAGGAGTCGATCACCTTCCACCCGACCCTGGAGGCCTATCGGCACTACGCGTCCCTCCTGATCCGGATCCAGAAGGACGAGGAGGCCGCCGAAGTCATGGAGCGCGCCCTCAAGCTCAAGAACCTTCCGGCCTCCGAGCGGTTCGAGCTGCACAAGGCCGCCGGGAACTCCTGGATGCGGGCCGAAAAGCTGGAACCCGCGCAGGACCATTACCTCCAGGCCCTGGCCCTGGACCCGGCTGCCGAAGGCATCCACGCCAGCCTGGGCGCCCTGCACCTGCAGCAGGGACGCACCCAGGAAGCCCGCAAGCACTTCGAGAGCGCGCTGGCGCTGAATTCCCGCTGCGAGAAGGCCCTGTCGGGCCTGGGATCCTGCGCCTACCAGGAGAACCGCAAGCGCGAAGCGCACGATTTCTTTGCCCGCTCCCTGGAGATCCGCCTCAACAACCCGACCGCGGTGTTTTACCTGGTGAAGTGCGCGTATGAGCTCAAGACCTACGCTCCCGCCGCACGGCTCCTGGCCGACTACATCGACATCGCTCCGGTGAACGCGAACCTGCTCTACAGCCTGGCCGGGCTCCAGTACCACCTGGGCCGGCTGGAACAGTCGGCGGCCACCGCCGAACGCATCCTTTCGATCCAGCCCACCCACCCGGGCGCGCAGGAGCTGGTCATGATGATTTCGAAGATCGCCACGAAGGCGTGAAGAAAATTTCCGTCATGGAGGACAGGAACCAATGGCTGCCGACAGCAATCTGCTTCAAGGGCAAGTGACCGAGGATCCAGCGACCGAAAAACGGGACGTCGACGCCCAGATCGGAAG
>CANFHS010000196.1 GCA_947446835.1 Bacteriovoracaceae bacterium | reverse complement strand
GGGGCGAACACGCCTCCACGATGCGGCCGGCGCTAGGCAGGAAGCCCTGGTCGAGCATCTGGTCGGCCTCGTCGAACACCAGGATGCGCACGTCACTGAGGTCCACCAGGCGGCGCTCCAGGAGCTTGGTGAGACGGCCGGGAGTGGCCACCAGCACGTCAAATGCGCCACTGACGTTGCGCTTGGCCACGTCGAAGTCGGTGCCGCCCACCACGCTGCGCACGCGCAGGCGGGTGGTGTGCGTGAAGGGCTTGAACACGCGCGTGACCTGCTCGCCCAGCTCGCGGGTAGGAACAATCACCGCGGCCCGCGGACGCGCTTCGGTCTGCACCAGCTGGCCCGCGTTCTCGAGCGTCTTCAACAGGTGCAGCACCGGAAGCGCGTAGGCCAGGGTCTTGCCGCTGCCGGTCTCGGACACGCCCACCACCGAGCGTCCCTGAAGCAGCGCGGGAAGCGCGCGCTCCTGGATGTCGGTGAGGGTGACCAGGCCCTTTTCGGCCAGAGTTTCCTGAAGGGACGGCAGCAATTCGAGAGACGAAAAAGATTTCATGAGGCCGCGACCTTAGATCGTTTGACCAAAATTGTCAAAATTAAGCGCCGCGGAGGGTCAAGTCGCCCCACCCCCCGCTTATTCCTGGGCCAACCTCTGGGCGTCCTGGACCAACAGCTGCATGTCGGCCGGCTTGTCGCTCAGGTAGACACCGCGCACCCGCAGGTTCGAGTCCACGAGGTAAATGGCCGTGGTGTGGATGAAGAGCGACTTGGAACGGGTCCCGTCCGGGTTGCGGTCGGCCCGGAAAACGCCCCGCCCCAGCCCGAAAATGGCGTCGTGGTCGCCGGTGACCAGGTCCCAGTTCCTGAGGTCAAGCTTGCGGGCCTTGGCGTAATCCAGGAGGCGCTCGGGCGAATCCCTCTCCGGAGTGACCGAAAAGGAATAAAAGCGGGCCTGGGCCAAAGGCGCGAGCTTTTCCTGAACCTTCTGCACCTGGCTCATGAGCCGCGGGCAAAGGCTTCCACAGCTCGTGAAAAAGAAATTCACCAGCGAAACGTGCCCCCGGAGGCTGGCCTCGGTCAGGAGCCCATTGGACTGGGTCTTGAGCTGAAACGGGGTGACTGTCGCAGGAAGCGGGGCGGGCTTCTGGGCCGAATCGTTCCAGTACGGCGTGAAGTCCGAAGCGCTCATGAATGGAAGCGGCGGCTGGGGTGCCGCCCAGGCAGGAGCCGAAACCAGGACCAGGAGCGCAAGCCAGCCGGTCTTCATTTCAATCCTTCCTGCTTCACCGCGCGGCAAAGCGGCTCGCCTTCGATGCCGTAGTTCCGGCCCTCGCGGCGTACATAGTTGGTGTAGATAGCGCCGCTCTCGTAGAACCGCTTGTTCTCGAGCTCGACCCCGCCCTGGATCCTCATGAAGCGGTAAAGCCTGCCATTGGGATGCCACTCGGTGTAGGTCCCGTCAGCCACGCCCATCGTGAAGGTGGACACGGACCGGAGCTTGCCATCGGCATACCAGGCCTTCTGGACGCCGTCCTTCTTGCCATGGCGAAACCGGTGTTCGGACACGATCCTGCCATTGTGGTGGTAGGTCAGGGAAACCCCGTCCTTTTCACCGTTCCGGTAATGGACCAGGGCCAAAAGGTCATTCCGCAGATTGCGCTCCACCAGTGTCCCGGTGAACGGGCGCGAGCCGACCTGCAACCGCCCCTCGGTGAGCTGGACCTCCGGCGACGAAGCCTCGATCCGGGGCTCCAGAAGCGACAGCACCAATGCAGCGGCGAGGGCCGGAGTTCCCGCCAAAAAAAACCACCGCTTCGTTTGCCGGGTCACGACCATCAGCAGCCCGTGCAGTCGATGGCGGTGCCGTAGTATCTGGCGGAGGTCGTCGTGCCGTTCCCCGAAAGGAAGTAGGCGTTCACCGTGCCGCCCGACGAGTTCGAACCGGACTGAAGATGGGCGTGGTAGTGGAAGATGCTGGAAGTCCCACGCGGCGGGACGCCCACATGACCGCCGTAGGCAGTCGCCCAAGACCCGCTCGAACTGGCGATCGTGCCGTCGGCATCCCTGCGGCCGTAGATGAAGTAGCCGTCGCCCATCACGCCGATCAAGCTGTCGTCGTTCGAGGAAATGGAATAGGGCTCGGTATGGTAGTGGTACACGCCCTGGTCCTGCGGGTGGCCCTCGCAGTAATCAAAGGAACCGGCCTCATCGTAGATGTTGTCCGAGCCTGCGGCCACGGGGTCAAAGATCACCACCCCGTTCAGGGCAACGCCCACCGTGCCCATGCCCATGGAGGCGCCGGCAGTCGAGGTCGGAGCGTACGGGACCGTGATGGTCATGCTCTGCGAGGCGATGGTGTTCGGATCCGGATAAGTCGTGGTCTGCGCCGTGTAGCAGCCGCTGCTCTCGCTGTAATACTTGCTCAGGTAGTCGGGCGTGGAGTCCGTGACGATGATGACGTTGCTGCCCGACTTGGTCAGGCTGACCCGGCAGGAGAACTTGAGCCAGGTGTTGGCGTCGGTAGTCGCGTTAAACCCCGCGGCGATTCGCGTCGTGTAGCAGGACGACACATCGCGGGTCAGCAGGTCACAGCTTCCCGAAATGCCGGTCGTCGAAGTCCCCGAGGCCGTGGTGTTCTCGGTCACGGTGCAAGTGGTGGAGGAAGAACTCCCCGAGCTACCGCAATAGGTCACAAAACCCGCAACCAGAACACTGACCCCCACGAGAATGGTCTTCTTCTTCACCGGCTCTTCCTCCTTTTCTAAAACTGTAAGGGAGATTCCTGGAACCGCCAGCACATTCTGGCTGAAGAAGCGCCGCCGGCAAATTTACGCCGCCCGGCTGGCCGCAGGAAGCATGGGCAGCGTGAACACGAAGGTGGTTCCATGGCCCAAACGGCTCTCGACCCAGATCTCGCCGCCGTGGGACTCCACGATTCCACGGGCAATGGTGAGCCCGATCCCGGAGCCCTGCTTCCGGGATTCTTTGGCCTGCCAGAACCGGTCAAAGACATGCTCGACGTTTTCCGGCGAAATTCCGGGTCCTGAGTCCTCCACCCGGAACTCCAGGCGTTCTGGCCCACAGGGGTTCACCCTGACACTGACCTTGCCGTGGGCCGGAGTGAACTTGAGCGCGTTGGAAACCAGATTCGCCAACGCCTGGAAGATGCGCCCCCGGTCGCAGGTCGCTGTGCAGGGTTCCACCGGAAGCACCTGTTCCAGGGCGATGCCCTTGCTGCCTGCCAGGGGGCGGAACATTTCAATGGTTTCGTGGACCACTCCTCTAACATCCACTTCGGCCAGTTCCAGCTCCAGGTTTCCCGCCTCGATGCGGGTCACGTCCAGGTTTTCCAGGATCATCCGATGCATGACATCGGTGGAGTGCCGGATGCTTTCGATGACTCCTTTGAGACGACCCAGTGCATCCCGGGAGGCCAGCCTGGGAATCAGCTCCAGATTGAGCTGGATCGAGGAAATCGGGTTCTTGAGATCATGCGAAAGTACCGACATGACCTCTTCTCGCGCGCGGATCTCCGAGCGGTACTTCTGCTCCTGGAGAAACTGGCGTTGCAGGTCCAGGGCCAGGATCGAGGCCCGGAGTTCGCGCGCCACGAGAAGCTCCCAATCCTTCCAGGGCGCCGCCTGAAGTTCCACCGATTGCCGCCAGGCTTCAAACGACTTCCTGGGATGAAGCCTCACCCCTTCGTCCAATTCCTCGACAGGCTTTTCGGGGTTTCCACCCCAGATCACCGTCTGGGCGATTTCAGGGCGAAAGCACAAGATGTAGCTGCGGTCGCCCTTGGGCAAGGCGATGGCCAGGACGCCGCAAGCCGTTTGCCGGATGGCAAGGGCCTCGGAGTACACCGTCGGCAGGGAACGGGTGTGGAAGACCTCATCACTCCGATGCAGGGCCAACCAGTCCACCAGCCCATCCAACCAACCAGTGGCTGGCACCTGGCCCGTCGTGACCCACTGCCCGCGACCCGAAAGGTCTGCGGCCACCCCGGAAACAGAAAACAGGTCGTTCATGCCGGGAGAACCCTGAACCAGACCCTCCGAAGGGTTGCCGCTGACCTGGATCCGCCGAAGGATCGCCTCCAGAGCCACTTTTCTTTGGTCCCTTTCCCGAGCCACCTGCGCCGCTTCCTTCAGACCCAGCAGGGACGAGGTCAACCTGCCGATCAGCTCACAGAGCTGGCGGGCCTCGTGCTGCAACAGCAAGGGCTTCATGTGATTGCAGGTCACCAGGCCCCAGAGTCGCCCCTCCTGGATCAGCGAAACCGTCAGACTGGCTGCGACCCCCATGTTCCGCAGGTACTCGACAT
>CANFHS010000195.1 GCA_947446835.1 Bacteriovoracaceae bacterium | reverse complement strand
GGCGATCCCGGCAGGATCGCGGCCCAGATTGTTTCCGGGATCGGTTTTCTCGGGGGCGGCGCCATCATCCAGGCTCGTGGCACGGTGCTGGGGCTCACCACTGCGGCCACCATCTGGGTGGTCTCGGCCCTGGGGGTCTGCATCGGGGTGGGCTACTGGCAAATCGCCTTGTTTGCAGCGGCCGTCAGCGTGCTGATCCTCACGTCGACCAATCTTTTCGAGGATCGGGTCCTGGGCCGTTCCTTGTCGTTCGCGTGCGAGCTGCTGCTCGACGATCCGGATGGCTCGGTCAGGGCCGTGGTGAACGGGCTGCTCACCCGCAATGGGCTCGTGCTCAACGAGTTCGAGCTGACCCCCCGGTCCGGCCTTTCGTTCATTCAGCTGCGCTACAGTGGTCACCGGGCGGACCACAAGAAGTTCATCCTGGACCTTTGGGGCACCCGAGGCATCAAGGAAGTCCGCCAAGTCTAAAAATACTTGCAAAAGCGAGCAGTTGTCTTTAGCGTTGAAGGAAAGCAAGGAGCGCCTTCGCCATGACCAAAGCGGATCTCATCAATGTGATCGCCGAGAAAGCCCACCTTCAGCACAAGCAGGCTGAACTGGTGGTGAACATGGTTTTCGACATGATGTCGGATGCCCTGAAAAAGGATGATCGGATTGAGATCCGCGGCTTCGGCTCCTTTGTGAACCGCAGCTACGGCAGCTACCAGGGGCGTAACCCCAAGACTGGCCAGGTCGTCCAGGTCCCTCCGAAGCGGGTTCCCTTCTTCAAAGTCGGCAAAGAGCTCAAAGAGATGGTCGACTACGAGAACGGCGCCCAGGCAGCCGCCGAAGCCGCCAGCAAGTAAGGTCGCGTTCGAGGTTCCGCTCCCTCAGGGAGCGGAGATCTTACGAGGCGTTGTCGTTCAGCCGCAGGCGGCCCTGGATCCAGCCGGTCAGGCCCAGGCCCATCAGCAGGCGGTAGGTCACGTACATGCCCAGGCCTTTGCGCTGGACGTGCCGCATGAACCCGTTGATCGTGATGATCCCGAAGAACAGGGTCACGACCACGGTCACAATCAGGGTGGCCCAGCTCAGGCCTTCGGCCGGGGCGCTGGCATGGATGGACACGCCCTGCAGCCGCACGAAGGCGCTGGCCGTCAGCAGCGGAAATGCCGAGTAAAACGCGTATTTCGCGGCCGCCTCGGTGCGGTAGTTCCGCAGCAGCAGCACGGCCAGGACGCCCGTGATCCAGCCGATCCCGGCGACCAGGAACAGCACCTGGCCAAAGCTGGCGATCAGCGCGTCGAACCAGTTCAGGTCGTAGGTGTTCTTGGTGCGGCGGCTGAAGTGCTCGGCCGCCAGAAGGAGAAGTCCGCCTGCCAGGATCCCCAGAGCTGCGCCCGTCGGTGAATTCAGGGCCGGGTTGATCTGCTCGTGAAGGGAATGCCAGGCTGCCGCTACCGGAAGGGTCGTCGTCAGCAGGAAGAACGGCATCCGTTCGTCCAGGGTCATCGGATATTTCCGGTAAAGGATGACCTGGAGCAGCGACGAAACCATGCTTGCCCAGTCATGCCGGAAGGCCACCAGCACGGCGATCGCGGCGCCCAGTGAAAGTGCGCCCAGCTCCACACCGGAGGGAGCGGTCAGGTCAAAGAGGTGAGCCACCAGGATCTGATGCGCTTGCGCGCCCACCGGCAGGAATTCGCTGAGCCCGTGGAGGATACCGTAAACGATTCCTTCAAAAGTGGTCATGTTCGGGGCGCGGCCTCGTCAGGGTATGGCCGATACTCTGGCGCGTGGAAAAAATGGAGGTGACGGTGGGACTCGAACCCACACAACCCGGTTTTGCAAACCGGTCCGTTAGCCATTTCGGTACGTCACCCCGATTGTTCTCGATGGGTAACAAGCAGGAACAATCCTTGTCAATCGGCTGTTTGAGTTATCATGGAGGGCGTGGAACCTTCATCCGAGACCGTTGCCGTTTCCGCCGCTCGCCTCGAAGAACTCGTCAACCGGCTCGAGGTTCTGGGGGCCAGCCTGGGTCCGACGCTCACCGATGTCGAGACTTTGCGGCGCCTGACCCGCGAGGCCCAACGCGCGGCACAGGTCCTTTGCCTGGTTTCCTGGCGCGACCTTCGCGAGGAAGCCCAGGCCATGGCGCTTCGAACCGCGGCTTCGATGGACCTGCCCTGCCGCTTCGAGATTCCGGAAGAAGGCCCCGAGTTCCCCACCGAGCTGCGTGGCGTGGTTTCGGTCTTCCTGCTGAACGGAATCCGGAACGCTCTTTTCCACGGTGGCGCCGGCCGCGCCGAGCCCCTCCCGGTGCGGGTCTCCTGGAGGATTGTCCGTTCCTGCCTCCAGCTGCGGCTGGAAGACGAGGGGGGCGGGGTGGACCGGGTTTCTGTCCTGAGCCGGGCCATCGCCTTTGGACTGGTGTCCTCCGAGCGGGCCCTGGAATTGTCTGACCGCGAGGTCCTGGACCTCCTTCTCGTGCCGGGCTTCTCGACCGCCCCTGCGGTGGATGAATGGAGTGGTCGCGGAATGGGTCTGGACGCCATCGCGGCCGAGGCGCTCCAGGCGGAGGGCTGTCTCCGGATCGAAGCTCCCCGGGACGGGGGCTTTGCCCTCGAGCTCGAGCTCCCCCTGGTGCGTGTGGGCCTTCAGGTGCTTCCGGGAGACCTGGGCGGAGTCCGCGTTCTTGTTCCTGCGGACCAGCCCTGGCCTCCGGGTGTGGCGCCTCGTGAAGGGGAATCCACCTTCCGGGTCTTCCGCAAGGTCGATCCGGCCTGGAGGAGTTTGCCAGCCCGCGGCCCTGGTTCGCTCCCGGGACCCCTGGCCGCGCGCGACGAGCTGGGGTTCGCCTCACTCGTGGACGCGGGCCTGCTCCAGTCCGGCTGGTGAGCCCGGGGCTTCAGACGCCGGTCCGGTCGGCGCCCCACAAGATCTTGTGGAGCTGCACCTGGAGGCGCACGGGGAGTTGATCTTCGAGGATCTTTTCCGCGAGCCACGTGGGCGACACACCTTCAATTTTTCCCGGCGCGCCTTTTGCTGGAACAGCGGGTGAAAAAAGGATTTCCCCCGCGCTCCATTCCCGCGAAAGGACCTGCTTCCTGGCCCATTCATAGTCCGCGGCCGAAGCGATCACGAACTTCACCTCGTCGCGCGCACCCAGGAAGCGCAGGTTCTTTTCGAACCCGCCGCGGCACATTCCGCTCGACGGAGTTTTCGCATCGAGCACTATGCGGGCTTTTCCCGCCACTTTTTCGATGGAAGCCTCGCCATGAGTTTCAATGCTGACGCTATAATTTTTCTCGTTCAGTGCATCGACCAGCGCGGGTGTGGGCCGCTGCATGAGCGGTTCTCCGCCCGTGACCAGCACCTGGCGAACGCCGTACGGTTCAATGGTGCGCAGGATCTCCTCGATCGACATCTTCTTCCCGCCCTTGAAGGCGTACGCCGAGTCGCAGTAGCTGCAGCGCAGGTTGCAACCGGTCAGCCGGATGAATGCGAAGCGGTGACCGCTCAGGGAAGTTTCTCCCTGGAGACTGTGGAAAATTTCGGTGATCAGGAGCTCGTTGCTTTTCACGGTGTCCGGGTTACCAGAAAATGGTGAGGCCCGGGGAGCGATCCCATGCTCCGCGGGCCTCGGGGTGAAGAGGGGGTCCGTGTGCAGGGGACCCCCCTTTGAAACTTGTTGGGCCTCTGGCCCAGTGTCGCTCCTCCTTTGGCAGCCCGGCTGGCATGGACTGTCGGGGTTTACAGTCCGAAGCCCCGCGGCTTTGCGTCCCGGTCTTTCGACCGGTTTGCCCTTTTCAAAGGGGGTTGGGTAAACCCACCTCTTCGACTGGCCCGATGTCCCTGGGCCAAATCGTTTAAACCTTTCACCTTCTATTCAGGCTAAGCCTGGAGCCCCCCTCCCGCAAGTGTGTCAGACCTGACGGCCGTCGGGCTAGCGGCCTGAAATCAGGCCGTTTTTCGGCTTGCAGGTCCGACAAGATTCGCGCCATCCGTGAACTCCTAACCAGCCTCCTTCGTGTGCGTGTGACGGTCCGCGCAGGCAGCTCCTGGACCACCCGAAGTCCGCGTCGTCGGAGGAGCGACCGAAAAAAAGTTCGGTTTTTTGTTTTTTCCAGTTGCGGCTCCCATGGGTCCGAGTTATCTCTCGCAAACCTCATCGAACGGTGAAGCGCTGGTCCCCTAGAGAGGGTGAACTTCTCGAAGGGCCCGGTTTTGATCTTTGACAATTTGGGATGGATTTTTTGATCGAGAAAGCGGGCGGTTCTCGGATGGGCAGCCATCATTGTCTTCGGACGGTGATGAGGTCTGTCGAGAGCTAAACGAACCTCGATTCCTT
>CANFHS010000194.1 GCA_947446835.1 Bacteriovoracaceae bacterium | reverse complement strand
TCCTCATGCGGACTCCTTGGCGGATTCGCTCAGGCGGTGGCGCATGGTGACCATGTCGTCCATCTGCTTCTGTTCGTACTTCGAACGGGCCTGCTTGAACTCGGAAAACTGCTTCTCGCGCAGCAGCTCGATGGCGCGGGTGGCACGGCGGGCCTGGAGGAAATTCCGGAGGGCCTTCTCGACAGCGCGCTTGGCCCGCTGGATGGCCACGTCGGCCCCCAGGATGCGCTGGGTCTGGCCCTGGATGAAGGTGTTCTCGAGTGCGACATCCACCGACGAGGTCGGCGTGCGTCCCAATTCCTCGCGACGGACCAGGCCGCGCTCACGGGCGACGACCAGTTCACGCTTGTGCTCCTGCGCCGCCACCAGCTTGCGTTGCGCGGCAGAGAGCGCACGCATGAACTCGTCTTCACGAGCCTTGCGCACCTTCTCCAGAGCTTGGAATTTGAATTGGAACTTCTTCATACCCTTCCAGTTTGCGTGTTTCTTTCACCACAAAAAAGACTGAATCTTTTGCCCTGCTCCCGCCCCGGAGAGGGCAGAAGCTGCCCAGGGCGCTACTGGGCGGCGCGGACAATTCCCAGCATCATCGCCCGGGTCTGGTCGAAGGCGGACCGCTCTTCCACACCCTGCCGCAGGAACGCCTGGATGCGGTCGTGGACCGCCATGGCCTGGTCGATCTTGGCATTGGCGCCCTTGGTATAGGCACCGATGTTGATCAGGTCCTCGGCCTGGGCATAGAGGGCCATCCACTCCTTGATGGCGCCGGTCCATTCCTGCTGGTCCTTCTGGGTCACGGCACGAGCCACACGGCTGGCGGACTGGAGCACATCCACGGCCGGAAAGTGGTTCCTCTGCGCGATCTTGCGCGACAGGACGATGTGACCGTCCAGGATGGACCGGGCCGAGTCGGCCACCGGGTCGTCCATGTCATCGCCTTCCACAAGAACTGTGTAAATACCCGTGATCGAACCGCCGCGGTCCCCGGTTCCGGCGCGCTCCAGGAGCTTGGGCAGGGTCGAGAACACGGACGGGGTGTAGCCCTTGGAAGCCGGGGGCTCGCCCAGGGACAACCCGATCTCGCGCTGGGCCATGCAGAAGCGCGTCACGGAGTCCATCATGAGCAGGACGTCCTTGTTCTGGTCCCTGAAGTATTCCGCCACGGCGGAAGCCAGAAAGGCTCCCCTCATCCTGAGGAGCGGGGACTTGTCGGACGTGGCGACAATGACCACCGAACGGGCCAGGCCCTCCGGGCCCAGGTCGCGCTCGATGAACTCGCGCACCTCGCGGCCACGCTCACCGATCAGGGCGATGACGTTCACGTCAGCGGCCGTGTTCCGGGCCATCATGCCCAGCAGGACCGACTTGCCCACGCCCGAGCCTGCCATGATGCCCACGCGCTGCCCTTTCCCGCAGGTGAGCAGGCCATCCAGGGCCCGCACTCCGAGCTCCAGGGGCTGGCGGATCATCTCGCGGTCCAGCGGATGCGCGGGCTGCGAATAGAGGCTGCGTTCCGTGAGGCCAACCAGCGGCCCCTTTCCGTCGATGGGCTGGCCTTGGGCATCCAGCACCCGGCCCAGCAGGGCATCCCCGACCTGGGTCACCGACGTCCGGCGGCGGAGCACCACCAGGCTGTCGTTGTTGACCCCTTCGGCGTCGCCGAAAGGCATGAGCACCACCTGCTTGTCCTTGAAGCCGATGACCTCGGCGTCGACCCCGTCGGTGGAACGCGGATCCTGGCCGCGGAGGATCCTGACCAGGCTCCCGACCCCCACGCCCGGAAGGTGGGCGTGGTAAACCAGTCCCAGCGACTGCGTGACCTTGCCGGCCTGCAGGTACAGGGGCGTCATGAGGAGCCGCTGGTCGATCGGCCTGAAATTGATCTCGAGCTTCAAGCGGAGGGTTCTCCGGTACCGGTACCCGAACCTTGGCTCAGGGCCTTCTCACCCATCAGCGCCACGAAAATGTTCTGGAGCTGGGTGTCCACCGAGGCGTCGATGGCGTTCCAGGGCGTCTCCAGTTCTACGCCCCCGAGGCGCACTTGGGTACTGGCCTCGATGTCCAGGTTCCTGAGCGCCCCAAAGGACTGGAACAGTCCTGCCCGAAGCTCCTCGACCAGGCCGATGTCCTGGGGATTGATCCGGATGCGGACGTTGTCCTTGGCTCCGATCCGCTCCAGGATCCCGCGGGTCAGGCGGAGCAGGTACTCCCGGTCCTGCGGAATCTCCTTGAGCAGGATCATGCGGCAGACCCGGAACACGAGGTCGACGAGCTGCCGCTCGTTGGCCTGGGCGATCAACGGACGGATCTCCTCGATGCCGTGCAGGATGGAGGTCAGCCTCTCCACCTTGTCGTTGGCTTCCTTGGCGAAACGCTCGGCGGCGTCCCTTCTGCCCTTGGCGAAGCCCTCGGTATGTCCCATGTCGTGGGCGGCCTGGGTTTCCAGCGCCAGGCGTTCGGCCACCCGGGCCTCCACCCGCCTCTCGATCACCCGGAGCTCCTCGTCCTCGATGGCCAGGCGCTCCTTGGTGGTCGGGTTGAGCCGGAAACGGTCGTCCTCCCGCTTGCGGGTTGGACGGTCATCGTCGGTGGCGGCCATCGGCCCGTAGAGGTCACGCGAATGCTCGTAGGTGCCCTGCCCCTGCACCTCGAGCTTGCCCATCTCGAACTTCCGGATGCTGTTCTTCACCCCCTCCTGCGCCTTGATGATGCGGCTTGAGGGGCCGGATCCGGCCTCGCGCGAGATATCCTGCTGGGTCTGGACGAATTTTTCGGACATGGCTTCTTCCTGGCCTTACACGAGGGCGTCGGCCGAACCGCCGCGCGAGATGAGGATCTTTCCTTCGGTCTCGAGCTTCTTGGCGATGTTGACGATTTCCTGCTGGGCAAGGTCCACGTCCGCGACGCGCACCGGGCCCAGGGCTTCGAGGTCCTCCTGCAGCAGCACGGCCGCGCGCTTGGAGATGTTCTTGAAGATCTTCTCCTTGATCTCCTGCGGAGCCGTCTTGAGCGCGATGACCAGCTTGTCGTTGGGAACCTGCTTGAGCAGCTCCTGCATGCCACGGTCGTCGATGAAGATGATGTCCTCGAACACGAACATGAGCTTGCGGATCTCTTCGGCCAGCTGGGGATCCTTCTCCTCCACGCGGGCCATGATGTTCTGCTCGGAGGCCTTGTCCATGACGTTGAGCATCTTGGCGATGGGACCGACGCCGCCCAGCTGCTGGGTGTCGATCGAGCCGAGGGTCGCCAGCTCCTGCTTGAGCACCTCGTCCACCTGCGCGATGAGGTTCGGCGAGATGAAGTCGAGGTTCGAGATCCTGAGCACGACCTCGGTCTGGATGTTCTCGGGCAGGCGTTTCAGGACTTCGCACTTCTTCTCGGGCTCGAGGTGCGCCAGGATGAGCGCAACAGTCTGGGGATGCTCGTTGATGAGGAAGTTGGCCAAGGTCCTGGAGTCCACCAGTTCGAGCGCTTCCAGGGTCCGGCTTCCTTCGAGCACCGAAAGCTGACCGAGCACCGTCTTGGCGCGATCCTCGCCCAGCGTGGCCAGCACGAAGTCACGCCCCTGGGCGTGACCGAAGATGATCTGCTCTTCCTCGGCGATCTCGGAATAGAACGACTCGAGGACCTCCTTGACCGAACTGACTGGCACCTTGGACACCTGGCCCATGGCGCTGACCAGTCGCTTCACGTCGTTGTCCTTCATCTTCTTGAAGACCTGTGCGGTGACCTGGTTCCCGAGGATGTTCAGGAGCAGCGCGGATTTTTCGAGTCCCGTCATGTCCAACAAGCTGTTGTATGGCATTCGTCCTCCGAGGGGTCAGTTCAATTCTATCGCAATCAGCCCGCGCCCGCCTTCTTGGCGGCGGCCCCGGCCTTCTCTTCGGCCTTTTTCTTCAGGAAATCGTCATGCAGCCAGTCGTGCAGGATCATGGCGGCCTTGTGGGGGTTGGTCTCCACGAGGCTGATGATCTTTTCCTTGATCATCTCGCCTTCGACCTTTTCCGGGTCGATCTTGTCGGCAATGTCCGGCAAGACGATATCCAGGCCCGGCAGCACGGACGACTTGTTGATCTTCTCGAGTTCCTCGATCGTCTGCGGCAGGTAGGTCTCGACCGTGTCGACCGTGTTGTCGGTGAGCCACTTGATGAAGGGACGCACCACCAGGGTGAAGAACAGGAAGATCAGAAGCCCGATGACGCCGTAACGCGTAAGGTTGCGGATGTTGGCCTTGCGTTCGGCCTCGGCGGCCAGGCGGGAAGCCTCGTCGAAGTCCTCGCGGGTGAACTCCATGTTCTTGATCTCGAGCGTGTCACCGCGCTTGCGATCGATACCGGCCGCCTGCGTCACGATGGCTTCGAACTCGGCCAGCTTCTCGGGTGCCCAGGCCTGGGTCTGGGTCTGGGCGGGCT
>CANFHS010000193.1 GCA_947446835.1 Bacteriovoracaceae bacterium | reverse complement strand
GGGTCCTCGTTCATCGGGTCCTTGACCGAGGCCTGGTTGCCGAGGATCCCGGAGTTCGTGTCGTCGATCCAGCGGAAGGTGTACAGGGCGCCGGCATCGCTGCGCGAGTAGGCTTCGAGGCCCTTTTTCAGCATGCGGGCGATGGTCGACTTGGACGAGCCCACCGGACCGTGAAGCAGCAGCACGCGCTTCTCGGTGCCGTAGCCCAGGGCCGCCGACCGCAGGAAGTTCACGAGCTTCATGAGCGGCACATCGAGGCCGAAAACCGCGTCCTTGCCCTTGTCGATGGGGTCATCGAAGAACGTGTAATGGGTGATGGTCTTGCGATATTCGGTGTAGCTGCTGGTTCCCCAGGACACCACCATGTCGTACACGCGCTGGAAAGCGTTGCGCGAGACCGCGGGAGTGTTGCGGACGATCTCGAGGTACTCCTCGAAGGAGCCTTCCCAGTGAAGGTGCCGGAAGTCCTGGACCACCGCCTGACCTTCCAGGAGTCTCATCAGATCCGAACCGGAGTCCTTACCCGCCATGTGCCCGCCTTCCTTGTGAGTTGGGGACCCGCCGACCCTGGCAAGCCCTCTTCTTAAATTGTAGTCCCCTGGAAAACCCCCTGTCAAAGCCCCCTCAATCAGAATTGCTGCTTTGCTTCGTCTTTTTTGATTGACCCGGAGGGCCGGTTCTTTCGTCTTTACAGCAGGTTCAGCCTCTCGGTAGTCTCTGCCCCAGACTTATGCACTCCTACCTTCACGGAAACCCGTCGCTGATCGAAGCCGTCCGGAACCTCGAGGCGCTGGGTGCCGACCAGTTCGACCTGTACTTCCTGCGCAAGTCGGCAACGCAGATTGCCGTGAAGAACCAGGAAGTTGATTCCTTGACGCGGGCCGAGGACGTAGGCCTCTCCTTGCGGGTCATCCGCGACGGCCGACTGGGCTTCAGCTTCACCACCTCGCTGGAACGCGACGCCATCCGCCGGGCCGTGCAGTCGGCCTGGGAAATCGCCCAGGTCATGCCCGCCGACGAGTGGAACGGCCTCCAGTCGTTCAGCGAGAACGTCTACCCCGCCGTCGACACGCTGGACTCCAAAGGCCTCGATTCGGCCATCGAGCTCAAGATCGACCTGGCCAAGCGGCTGGAAGCCGAGTGCCGCGCCGCCGATGCACGGGTGCAGGGCGTGCGTCAGGCCGTCCTCGGGGAAACCGCGTACGAGATCCACATGGTGGACTCGCACGGCGAACACCTGCACCACCGCAGCACGCTGTACTCCGCCTCGATCACCTGCAAGGCCGAACAGGGCGGCGACAGCCAGATGGGCGGCGATTTCGGCTTCTCGAACGAGCTTTCGGGCCTGGACGTTTCGGCGGTGGGCCGGCAGGCCGCGGCCTACGCCACCGAACTCCTGGGCGCCGGCAGCGCCCCCACGCTGCGTTGCCCCGCCGTGCTCCGCAACTCGGTCGTGGCCGACCTGATCGAGTTCCTGGCGCCTTCGTTCTCGGCCGAAGAAATCGACAAGGGCCGCAGCATGCTGGCCGGCAAGCAGGGCACGCGGGCCTTCGCCGAAACCGTGACCCTCATTGACGACGGCCTCCTGGCGGGCGGCTACGCCACCTCGCCCTTCGACGGCGAAGGCACCCCGTCCAGCAAGACCGTGCTCATCGACGGCGGATTCTTTTCGGGCGCGCTGTACGACCTGTACTACGCCCGCAAGCACGGCAAGGACCCCACCGGAAGCTCCAGCCGCGGCATCAAGGCCCCGCCTTCGCTGTCCACCAGCAACCTGTACCTGCAGAAGGGACGCAAATCGGCGGACCAGCTGCTGGACGGGATCAGCCGGGGCGTCCTGATCACCGACCTGATGGGCGTCCACACCGCCAACCGCGTGACGGGGGATTTTTCATTAGGCGCCTCCGGCATCTTGATCGAAAATGGGAAACTGACGCGTCCAGTGAGGGGATTTGCGGTGGCGGGGAACGTCCTGGAGCTGCTCCGAAGCATCACCGATGTCGGAGCCGATCTCAGGTTCTTCGGCAGCACCGGGGCTCCGTCGGTTCGCGTCCGGGAAATTTCGGTCGGCGGAATCTGACCGGACCCGCACCCCAACCCCAGGAACCCAGAGCCAGATGAAATTTCACGTCGGATTTGCCACCGACATCGGTCTCCGAAGGAGTCAGAACCAGGACTCCGGCGCCTCCTGCCCGGATCTGGGGCTTTTCGTCGTGGCCGACGGGATGGGCGGCCACCGTGGCGGCGAGATCGCCAGCGCCATGGCCGTGGAGATCATCCCTGAAATGGTGCGGGATGCCGAGGCCGCCGGCCCCGACTGGAGTCCGCGCCAGGTCCTGACCCGGGCCATCGAAAAAGCCAACCACGCCGTCTACAGCCGCGCCGCCGAGGAGTCCAAGCTGCAGGGCATGGGCACCACCACCACGGCCGTGCTGTTCAAGGATGGCCGCGCCACCTTCGGCCACGTCGGCGATTCGCGCGCCTACCTGTTCCGTCCCGGTGCCGTGTGGCAGCTGACCCGCGACCACTCGCTGGTGCAGGAAAAGCTGCGCGCGGGCCTGATCACGCGCGACCAGGTCAAGCACGACCAGATGAAGAACGTCATCACGCGCTCGGTGGGCTTTGGTCCCGAGACCGCGGTCGAGCTGTACGAGATGGACACCGAGCGGGGCGACGTGTTCCTGCTTTGCTCGGATGGCCTTTCGGGACAGGTCGAGGACGACGAGATCCTTCAGATCATCGAGAAGCGCATGTTCGAGACCCTGGACCCGAAAAACGCCGTGGCCGACCTGATCACCTTGGCCAACGCCCGCGGGGGCCAGGACAACACCACCGTCATCGTGATCCAGGTGCAATGATGGCCAACCGTTTCTTCACAGTTCTTGTCATTCCCGAGCGCACTTCGCAGGTGCGCAGGCTCATCGTGCCCGCCTGGGTGCTGCGCGGCGGCCTGATCGCGGGCCTCTTCGCGGGCGTCCTGGGCTTCATGATGCTGCTGGACTACTGGTTCGTGATGAACCAGATCGGCGAGAACAAGCAGCTGAAGCTCGAGAACCGCCGCCTGCGCCAGCAGGTGCAGGTCTACAAGAACAAGATGCAGACCATCGAAGGCACGATGGACCGGATCAAGAGCTTCGCCACCCGCCTCAAGGTCATCACCAACATCGAGGATCGCGGCAACCTGGTGCAGAACCTCAACCAGCGCCTGCCCGACGCCGCCACGAACATCGGCGTGGCGGCAGCGCCGCAGCCCACCGCCACCCCGGCCGTGGACGAAGCCGCGGCTCCCAAGGCCCAGCTCACCCTGGCGATGGACGGCGACCCCGAGAACGCGGCCCTGCGGCGCGACTTCGAGGAGCTCGACACCAAGTTCTCGGAGCTGTCGTACCAGACGCTGCTGGCCGAGCAGGTGCTCCAGGACCAGTACGAGCTTCTGGCGGACCAGAAAGCCTTCCTTTCGGCTCTGCCCACGCGCAAACCCGCGGTCGGGTACTTCACCTCGGGCTTTGGCGTACGGCGCTCGCCCTTCGGCGGGCGCGAAAAGATGCACGAAGGCCTGGACATTGCCAACCACCCCGGCACGCCCATCAAGGCCACGGCCGACGGCACGGTGGTGCACGCCGACGGCAAGCCGGGCTACGGCCAGACGGTCATCCTGGACCACGGCTACGGGCTCGAAACCTGGTACGGCCACACCCGCAAGATCCTGGTCCAGAAGGGCCAGAAGGTGCACCGGGGCGACCCCATTGCCCTGCTCGGCAGCTCGGGCCGCTCCACCGGCCCCCACCTGCACTACGAAGTGCGCGTCCACGGCACGCCGGTGGACCCGCTGAGCTATATTCTCGAAAACTGAGCCTGGAAAACTGAGCCTAGAAAACTGAACCCATGATCGATCGCCCCCGGATTCCCGACCTGAAAGACGGCCCCACGGACCGCCTCCTGACCACCGTGGCCATCGCAGCCCTCCTGGCCACGATCGGCGCGGTCGCACGGCACTGGCCCAACCTGCCGGCCCTGATCCCCTCCAAGCTGGTGTCCCGGGAGCTGGCCCCCCGGGGCGTCCTCTGGGCGCTGCCCGGGCTTTCGCTGCTGCAGTTCACGGTGCTGGGCTGGCTGCGGCAGGTGCCCCACCTCCACAACTTCCCGGTCCGGATCACCCCGGATAACGCCCGCCGCCAATACCAGATGTCCCGGACGCTGTTGGCCCAGGTCCGGGCCTTCCTGGCCTGCCTTTTGTTCTGGAATACCGCGCAGTCCCTGCGATTGGCCGTGGGCCTGCCCCGTTTTTCGGTACCCTCGGACCTCGAAGTGGTGGTGGCCCTGGGCACCCTTTCGTTGATCCTGGCCCTCCACTTTCGACGCGCCGTGCGCGATTAGGCCCCGCTTCCCCTGACCAAAAAAGCTCAGGAACCCTGTTTGGGGAGTGGTCATTC
>CANFHS010000192.1 GCA_947446835.1 Bacteriovoracaceae bacterium | reverse complement strand
GAACCCTTCCGACATGGTTTCGGGCAGCGGCTCGCCGAACGCCACGGGCCAGGTCTATCAGCCAGTCCGCGAAATTCCGGGCCACGATCCGGTGGTCTACCAGCCCGTCGAAGTTTCAGGCCAGAACGCCGCCTTCCCGGTCTGCGTCCTCCAGGAGATCCGCTGAATGGCACACGGACTCTTTTCACGCCTCACCGTTCCCCTCACCGTCTTCGCCACGGCAGCCAGCCTCCTGCTGGGCGGCTGCACCAACGAGCGCATCCGCAGGAGCCAGCAGGGCATCCTGAGCTCGCAGATCACTCCGGGGTCTTCCCCGCAGGTGCCCAGCTACGTCCTGGCCCAGGTCAACGTGGTGAGCCTCGATGCCACGAACGAGAAATTCCAGGTCCTCATCGACACCAAGACTTCAGCCACGGGGAGCGCCCTGGACGCCTGCTCGCCGGCCGATGCCACCAGCCCCGGAAAGCCCTGCGCCTGCGTGGTGAGCTGGACCGACCCTTCCCTGGCGGCTCCGCGCCGGATCGACACGGCCGTGAGCCACACCGAGACGGGCCTCCTGGAATGCCCCGTTCCTCCGGGCTTCCGCCAGGAAGTCGACAAGAGCACGCCCCTCCTCATTTCGCTGATCGGCACCGGTGCCCGCAGCGGAAGCTTCAAGAGCAACACCCTGCAGTTCAGCCTGGCGTCCCTGCCCAGCAGCAACTCCATTGCCTGGACCAACGTGTTCCGCCACGTCTGCTTCGACACTTTCCGCCGCAGCGGACAGATCCAGAACTTCCGTCCCTCCACCCCCATGCAGGGCGGCCTGCAGGGACTGGAGTCCAAGGTCCCGGTCTGGAGCAACGCCTTCATGCTGGGCGCTGAAGAACAATCCACGCAGCTCTACCCATACCATTTCTACTCGAGCGGGACGGCAGGCACGGACGGCAAGACCCTGGGCAACGGCTTCTACTGCCCGACGGTGACCCGCGAATCGGCCGGAGGCGCCCCGAACGTCGAGGACAGCACGTTCGCACTGAGCGAAAAGGCGAACGAGTCGTTCACGGTGAAGGTCGAAACCCCGCGGGCCTTCCTGCCCGACCAGGGCACCACGCTGGGATACGCGCTCAAGCCGCTTCTGGCACCCGCCGCCGCCGCGGGAAGCTGCCCGAAGATCGGCGATCTGCCCACCTACCGGCTGCGCCGCTACTTCCTGACCCTTCCCGCGCGCTACGCCGCCGACGGCAAGCTCATCCCGGGCAGCCAGCCTTCGTTGGACCTGGTGTACGTCCTGGATCGTCCGGTCGCAGCCAAGGACCCGCTGGGCCACGACGTGACCTACCTGATCGCGGGCCCCAAGCCCTGCCCCTTTGCCTGGAAAGATGTCAAAGGCACGAGCGGCACCTTCTCGGCCGGAAGCTGGTCTGAAACCGGCGGAAATGCCGGCAAGTACGTGGCCACCAACGATCCTGCCTGGAGCGGCGTGAACCTGGACGGAATCGAGCTGCCGCGCACGGACCAGGCCGCGCAATCCTGCTCGGCCTCGCTGCTGCTGCTTTCCGAGCCTTCCAAGGCCGTGGCCTGGAGCCTCGGCACGGTGTCGTCGCACAACCCGAGCCCGCGCCTGCAGCGCGTGCCCATGCGTCCCATGGAAGCCTGGAGCCCGGCCTGGCAGGAGGACACATCGTTCCTGGCCTGCGCGCCGGAACCGCAGGCCATCGGCGGCGTCACGCCCCGGCAGGCCCCGATCGAGGTCGCCCGGGTGATGAGCGGAAGCGGTAGCACCCTCCGGTGGTCCTGGTCGTGGTGCGCCAAGACCTTGCCCAACGAGAACGGCGTGGGGGGCGGACTGACGGCCCAGAGCGAGGAACCCAAGCGGTCCATCGCCGCAACGAGCCTGGCCGCGCCCTTCAACGAGGCCCTGCTGGTGACCCCTCTCCAGGCCCCGGTCGAGGACATTTCGCGCCTGTTCCAGGACGAACCTTCCTACCAGTGCAGCTACACTTTCGATGAGGGCCGGGGAAAGGTCGGGAAGGCCCAGCCCCCGAACGGCTGCTGCGGGATCAACACCAATCTGCCCAGCCTGCACTTCGAAGAACCAGCCGTGACTTGCCTGAAACCCCTGGATTAGGACACAAGCAGGGCACCATGAGCTTCGGCAAGGAAACTCCGCTTCAGCTGGATCTGGACCTGGATCCAGCCCAATCGCCCCCGCGCGCCGACCAGGCCTGCCTGGCCGCATGGCCGCGCCAGGGGGGTGCGCCCCAGGCCCCCTCGCGCGAACTGCTCAAAACCTGGTTCCGCGAAGGGCGCGTGCGGCTGGATTCGGGGCATCGACTCAGCGCTTCGGATCGCCTGGATCCGGCCCGCGCCTGGCGCCTGCAGATCGTTCTGCCCGAGGCCGAGCCGGCGCAGCCAGGTCCGCCCCAGGCGCAGGTCCAGGTGCTGCACGAGGACGCCGAGCTCCTGGTGCTGGACAAGCCCTCCGGAATGCCCAGCGTTCCTCTCTCGGCGCAGGAGCGGGGCACCGCCGTCGAAGCCGCGTTTCATCACGCACCCGCCATTCGCGGGGCCGGACCCTTGCCCCTGGAAGGCGGACTGCTGCACCGGCTGGACACCGGCACCAGCGGAGCCCTGGCCTTTGCCAAGACTCCCGAAGCGTTCCGCAGGCTCCGCGCCGCGTGGAGCACTCATGGCACCCCGATCCGCAAGGTATACACCACCCTGGTTTCGCGTTCGCCCAAGCACCCCGAGGCGCCCGAGCCCGAAGCCGGAACCTGGGTGGACTTTCCACTGGCGCGCCTCCGCAAGACGTCTAAACGCATGGCCGTCCTGGTGCCCGAGCACCCGTTCCACAAGAACGAGCTGCGGGGCGACCCCCTGCCCGCCCGGAGCGTGATCCTGGCTGCGCGGCGACTGACCGCCGAAGTCCTCGAAGTCGAGATTTCCATCGAGACCGGCGTGATGCACCAGATCCGCGCGCATCTGGCCGCGCTGGGCTGGCCCCTGCTGGGCGACCCGACCTATGGCGGCGCTCCCGCCCCTCGACTGGCGCTGCACGCCAGCCAGCTCGTCCTGCCGCGTGCGGATGGAAGCCTCGTGACGATCGACGCGCCCCTGCCCGCGGATTGGCCCCGGCCCGGCTGAGCTGCCGGGCCCAGCGCTTGCACCCGGGGTGCGGCCATGAAACTGCGCTTCTTGGCCCTGCTGATGACCTCCTCCGCTCTCGCAGCCCCACCGACTCCGCCCACCGAACCGGCGCGCCCTCCCTCCGTGCCCGCGCAAAAGATCGAGTCGGCGCGCCAGGCCTTCTACGCCACCCAGGAGCAGGTGCCCGACACCTTCGCTCCGGGCCGAAAGCCCTGGCAGGGCAAGGGGACGGACGGGCAGCCCTGCGTGCTGGAGGCTGCCCTGCACGGCGGCGCCAGTCCCATCGCCCCGGAGTTCACGATCACGCTGTGGCAGCGCAAAGGCGCGAAGTTCACCGAATTTTCGTTCACGGTCTCGGCCCTGGACGCCACGCTCGACCTGGCCGACCCGGGCGCCACGCGGGTGCTGAGCGGCGCTGAGGAACCAGCGCGCCTGCAGCTCGAGGTGGAGCGGCTCATCACGGCGCAAAAGGCCGGACCCAAGGAGTCCCTCGAAGTCCTGAAGCTGGCCGACGGTAGCCGAAAAGTCACCGTCTCGCGCCCGTCCGCCACTCCCGACAAGCCCGCGGAACAGCTCAGCTGCAGTTTTCCGCGCCTTTGAAGCTCCTGGGCTGACCAGGCGCCCTACAGGAAGCGTTCGCTGAATTCGCCGGCGGCGTAGGTGAACTGCTTTTTCTGCGAGTCCACTTCCGTCTCCACGTTGATCGGACGGCGCCAGATCTCGTGCAGGGATTTCATCGTTTCGCGTGCAAAACGCACGTCCAGATCCATTCCCTGGTGGCGATGCTGCAGCAGCAGCTCACCCTTGTTCTGGTAGTTGCCATCCACCACGTACATGAAGGGCTGGCCGCGGTTGGTCAGCTGGAACAGCAGTTTTTCCTTCACCTTCTTGAAGTCCCGCTCGGCGATCTCGTACTGGTTCGTGCGGCGGTTGAAGGCGTAGGTGTACAGCTTCTGGCGCTCCACGAATTCCTCGGTCAGGTACTCGTCGATGAAGGTCACGTCATTGCACACGCGCCTCACCTCGAAGATCTTCTGCCGCCCCAGGCCCAGCTTCTGGTCCCAGCGGGCTTTCCGGACCATGTCATCGCACAGCTCGTATTCCTTGCCGAACTTGCCGCGGTTCCAGCGGTCCTCGATGTCGCGGTACAGCTCCACGCCCACCTTGTAGGGGTTCACCTTGCCCGGCGACGTGGCCAGCACGCCCGCGTTGTGGTCGCAGAAGTCCACCACCTCGGCATCGGTCAGGGCCTTTTCGGTCATGATCTTGGAGTGCCAGTACGACGCCCAGCCCTCGTTCATGATCT
>CANFHS010000191.1 GCA_947446835.1 Bacteriovoracaceae bacterium | reverse complement strand
GCTCCTTGAGCTGGATCTGATGGCCTTTTCCCAGGCTCAGGTCATCCCCGAAAAGCTGGCCGGGAAACCGCGTGGTGCCGCTCACGGCCGGGTTACCCTGGAACACCACCGGATTGAAGGCCCGGGGATAGGTGCGGATCTTGAGCCCGGGCCAGCGGGCCTGGAGCTTCTCGGGCAAGGACGTCAGGATGATCGCATCGCCCAGCGCACGCGACTTGGTTCCCAGGCAGACGCCCTTCAGCTGGCCCATTTCATCGGGCAGGGTCGGGTAGAAGTCGATGAGCCCAAGCCAGGCGCCGGGTTCAAGCGTGGAAAGCCAAGACCGCATGGCGCCAGACTAGCTCACTTGGCCGGGCAGTTGAAGACTTCGGTCAGCTTCGCGGTTCCGAGGGTGTCCCGGGCACCCGCCAGGATGTCGCCCATCCGTAGCGCAATGGATGCATTGGCGTAGTACTTCTTCGCAAAAGGTTCTTCATCGGGCGTGGCCAGCGAAGTGTAGACGCCCACCGCCTGCCCCTGGGCGTTCAGCACGGTCGAGCCACTATTGCCGGGAAACGTGTCGAGCGAACTGGCAAAGAGCTCGGGCTGACCGTAGATGCGCGCCAGGGTGTCCAGCAGCCCGGGCGGAACCTTGCGCTCGGCGTAGAACTCGTTGCCGCGCACGTCCTTGACCACCTTGCCGTAGCTGACCCGCTGCGAATTGCCGTCCGAGCTCCAGCCCCCCGGGCGTTCGGCGGGTCCCGGGAATCCCACCAGCCACACGCGATCCCCAGTCGCCACCGGGCGAGTGGCGACCGGCACGCAGTCCACCTGCATCCCGCGGGGCAACTTGAACTTGAGGATGGCAAAGTCGCGATTGATGGCCTGGTACTTCAAGACTTCCTCGCGGCTCATGTCCAAGGCCTTGAAGTCGTCGAACATGGCGTAACCCGGCCCCGTGGCCACAAGCTGGGGCTTCTCCAGGCGCTGGCCGCCGACCTGGATGAAGTGCTTTCCGCAAACGCGGCCCTTGGCCGCCTTGGGCTTGACCTCGAAGGAAACCCACCGCTCGCCATGGGCTTCCTGGACCAGGGCGTGGGCATCTTCCAGGCAGGCGCTCACGCAATGGTTGGCGGTCAGGAAATAGCCGTCCCGAGACACGAACGAGCCCGAGCAGGTCGAAGTGTCATCCTCGAGCCGGTAAGAGGCCCGGATGGCCTGGTCCAGGCCCACGGGAATCGGTCGTCCTCCCTGCGGGAACTTCTGCGGCGGGTAGAAGCCCTCTTCCGCAGCCAACGCGGAGCTCGCAGCCACCAGACCCAAAAAAGCCGTCAACACACAAGCTTTGGGGAAAAACATGAAACGGGGCGTAACAGCCGCCCTGGATCCGGTCAATGGCTCCAGTCAGTGGTTTCAGTCAGTGGTTTCAATCAGTGGCAGTGCTGCGACTCCCACTCGTCGCGGCGGCTGGCCACCGCCGCGCCGGGCTCTTTGCACGTCTGCGGGACCTCCCGGGTCAGGGCCAGGTAGTTCAGCTCCACGCAGCTATGGCACTCAGGGCCTGACCGGTCGCCGCAGAGGCGGTCCAAGGCCCGCTCCAGGGAGTTGGCGTTGGTTTCGCAGGCTCCCGCCCACACCAGCACCGGGAATACCGAGGCTCCGGCCAAAATCCATTTGAAGAGCACCTTCGTCATCCATCTTGCTCCTGGTCGAAACGGCTCAGTCCAGTCTACGCAAGCGCGAAACCGGTGGGCAGTGTGGCAAGTAGGACACAGGCGGAATTCGGCCTAAACGCGCCCTAAAACGCTCTTCAGGCTCTCATCGGCTGCCGACGCCAGCTCCACCAGCTGGCGGTCCCCGAGGATCTCCATCATGGACGAGGGCTTAGTCAACTCCACCCGGAATTTTCCTGGTCCCACCTCGCTGACCACCGCATTGCAGGGAAGCAGCGCCGTGACCTCGGGACAACGCTGGTAGGCCTCGTAGGCCAGGGCCGGCATGCAGGCGCCCAGGATGACCGTGGGCCGCAGGTCCTTGCCCAGCTTTTCCTTCATCTTGTCGTGGAAATCGATGCGCGTCAGCACACCGAATCCTTCGGTTTTCAGGGCCGCCGTCACCGCGTCGATGGCCTGCGCCAGACCCGGAGCCGAGATTTCCTTCGCGAAGCTGATCGGATTCCTTGTGCTCATGATTGGGCCTTCTCCAGTTTCCTGAGGATCATTTCAAGGGGACAAAAACCGGTCAACGTGGATTGCAGCGCTCACCCGGCATGGGCTTCCTGCACGGGACGCACCTGGCCCCGGGACCCGGAACCGGCCCGGAGCCCTTCCAGGCCACCGGCATGTCGCTTGCTCTAGCGGGCAGTCGGGTCCGCAGTCACCGAAGGCTACGTGACTTTTTCAACATCACAAGGAGGATGACCATGAAATACGGTAAACTCGCTACTCTCGCAGTGCTGGCCGCCCTGTCTTCCACGATGGCCATGGCAAACGACGACGACGACCACAATCGTCCGCGTCCGATGCCCCCCATCGCTTTCCCGGGCCAGAAAGGCGCAGTCCTTGCCGGCCAGAAGGGCGGCGTTCTTGCCGGCCAGAAGGGCGGCTACCTTGCCGGCCAGAAGGGCGGCTACCTTGCCGGCCAGAAGGGCCTGGTGAAGGCAGGTCAGAAGTACTGATCCCAGCCTGAGTCAAAACGAGGAGGGTCGGAAGGGGCACGCTCCTTCCGACCCTCTTTGAATTTGGATCCATGTGCGGGCGCAGTCCGTCCTTCCCGTGCCTGGTCCCGTTCCTCATCCTGAGCCTGAAACGACACGATGCCGGTCACCTCTCCCCGCAGGGAAAGATGACCGGCATCTTGCTTTTTTTGGCCCCTCAAGCCGCGCGCTGGCGCGGCACTTCGGCTTCCTCGGACTGGGTCTCGCGGCGCGAATAAAGCCACGCACCCAGCCCCACGGCCACGGCGCCCAGGGCGGCGGTCCGCCAATCCCAGCGCGAGTAGCTGCGCAGGTCACTCCAGGCCGAGGGACGAGCAATGGCCTTCAGGGTCTGAAGCGCCGCACGTTCCTCGCTGACCCCCAAGGCCAGATCCTTGGTCGAAAGCAGGCCGCACAGGTTCTTCTGGCGGTCCACCACGATCAGGCGACGCACGTTCTTGGCCTGCATCACGCGTGCGGCATGCTCGAGGGTGTCGTCCGCGTAGCACCAGTGAACGTCCTTGGTCATGACGTCGCGGGCCCGGGTCTGGTGCGGCTCGCGCTCCTGGGCCATCGCCCGCACGACGATGTCGCGGTCGGTGATGATTCCCTGGATCTTGTCTCCTTCGCACACGGGCAGGGCCCCGACGTTGCGTTCCTTCATCAACCGGGCGATCTCGACCAGATCCGTGTCCGGATGAACCACTTCCACCTCTTGAGTCATGATGTCCTTGAGCTGTTTCATGGCGCTGGAATCTCCTTTTCCGATCGCTCCAAAAGCAAAACCGGGGCCGGGCGATCCCCAGTAGTTGACGCTGGGCGTCAATCATTGCGGTCCGCAACGCGCGTTGGGCAAATGCTGCCTGCTTCGGAGCGTGAATTTCCGCGATAAAATGTCTGCATTCCCGACGCTGTGAACTTGATTCCCCTCGGTGGCCGTCCTAAAACGAGGCCCTTCCCCGGAATCGATTTAAAGGTGGATCTTCCTTGCAGAAATTCAGCTACCTGAAGCCCGGTAACGCCGAGTACATCGACGAACTCTTCCAGCAGTACTTGCGCGATCCGAATGCGATCGACGCCTCGTGGCGCTTCTTCTTCGAAGGCATCGAGCTGGGGACTGAAATTGGCAGCGACTCGGCAGAAGCGCCGCTGACGAACGGGCATGCCAATGGCCACGCCGAACCGTCCGCCCACGCGGCCGCGAACGCAGGCTGGGAAACCGAGCTCAAGGTCGCGCAGCTCATCGAGGCCTACCGCGACCGCGGCAAGCTGCTGGCGTCGGTCAATCCGCTGGGTGCTGCCCCGGCTTCGCACCCGTCCCTGGAGCTGCAGGCATTCGGCCTCGCGCCCGCGGACCTGCAGAAAACCTTCGCCGCGGGAAGGCTCCTGGGCTTGGGTTCGGCCAAGCTGGCCGACATCCTCCAGATCCTCAAGGACACCTACTGCGGAACCCTGGCCGTCGAGATTTCGCACATCCAGGACTTCAAGGCCCGCTCCTGGCTGCAGCAGAAGCTCGAGACCGCACGTGGCCGCACCTCGCCCGACGCCGCAACGAAGCGCCACATCCTGACCCGGCTCTCGCAGGCCGAGACCTTCGAACGCTTCCTGCACACCCGTTATGTGGCGGCCAAGCGGTTTTCGGTCGAAGGCTCGGAGAACTCGCTGCCCTGCATGGACGCCATCATCGAGCAGTGCGCCGAGATGGGCGCCGGCGAATTCATGATCGGCATGGCCCATCGCGGCCGCCTGAACGTGCTGCACAACCTCTTCGGCAAGACCGCCGAGGCGATGTTCACCGAGTTCGAAGGC
>CANFHS010000190.1 GCA_947446835.1 Bacteriovoracaceae bacterium | reverse complement strand
GGGTGGCCCAACAACCCGATGAGTCCTCCTGTACGGGAGGACGATGGAAAGGTCCGTAATTCAATGGTTACCAAGCAGTCCACAATCGCCTCCGCTGAAGGCAAGGCGCGTCCAAAGAACCAGAGCTGGATGGATGAGTTCTCCGCCTACCTCGGCGAAGACAGCGCCTCCGCTTCCGGTCTGACGGCTGAAGAAGAAAACTTCGCCGATCTGTTCGAAGCCTCCCAGCAGCAGCAGGAAATCAAGGAAGGCGAAGTGGTCGACGGCACGGTCGTCGCGGTCGGCTCCGAATACGTCACGGTCGATATCGGCTACAAGTGCGAAGGCCTCGTGCCGCTCCAGGAGTTCAAGGACGCCTACGGCACCGCGCATGTCGCGGTCAGCGACGTGGTGTCGGTCTACCTCGAGCGCATGGAGATGGATAACGGCTTCATGCTCCTGTCGAAGGACAAGGCCGAGATCATCCGCGCCTGGGACGAGATCTCGCAGGCTTGCGAAAAGGACCAGCTGGTCGAAGGTACCGTCATCGCCAAGGTGAAGGGCGGCCTCTCGGTCGACATCGGCGTCAAGGCGTTCCTGCCGGGCTCGCAGATCGACACCAAGCCGGTCAAGAACCTGGACAAGTTCCTGGGCAAGCGCCTCAAGTTCAAGATCATCAAGTTCAACAAGAAGCGTGGCAACATCGTCCTGTCGCGCCGGGCTGTGGTGGCGCAGGAGCGCGAGCTCCAGCGTGCCGAAACCCTGGCCAACCTCCAGGAAGGCATGGTGGTGACCGGTACCGTGAAGAACATCACGGAATACGGCGCCTTCATCGACCTGGGCGGCATGGACGGACTGCTGCACATCACCGACATGAGCTGGGGCCGCATCAAGCACCCGAGCGAACTCTTCGCCGTGGGCGACGAGGTCAAGGTGAAGGTGCTGAAGTACGACCGCGAGAAGGAACGTGTCTCGCTGGGCCTGAAACAGGTCACCGCGAACCCCTGGGACGACGCCGAGTACAAGTACCCGGTGGGCGTGAAGGTCAAGGGCAAGGTGGTCTCGCTCAAGGACTACGGCGCTTTCGTGGAACTGGAAGACGGCATCGAAGGCCTGATCCATGTCTCCGAAATGTCGTGGACCGAGCGGGTCAAGCACCCCTCCAAGGTCATCAACGTGGGCGACGAGGTCGAATGCAAGGTCCTCGAAGTCGACTCCAAGCAGAAGCGCATCTCGCTGGGCCTCAAGCAGCTCCAGGCCAACCCCTGGGACGAGCTCGAGATCAAGTTCCCGGTGGGTACCGTGGTTGACGGCGAAGTCAAGTCGGTCACCGACTTCGGCGTCTTCGTCGACATCGGCATGGGCCTGGACGGCCTGGTGCACGTTTCGGACATCGCCTGGGCCAAGAAATTCGGCCATCCGTCCGAGAAGTACAAGAAGGGCGACAAGCTCAAGGCTGTGGTCCTCGGCATCGACAAGCAGAACGAGAAGTTCTCGCTCGGCGTGAAGCAGCTGGACCGCGATCCGTGGGAATCGATCAAGACCCGCTATCGCCAGGGCCAGGGCGTGGATGGCACCGTGACCAAGCTCACGGACTTCGGCGCCTTCGTCGAGATCGAAGACGGCATCGAAGGCCTGATCTACGTGTCGGAGATCGCCGATCACCGCATCGAGAAGCCTTCGGACGTCCTGAAGGTGGGCGACAAGGTCCGCGCCGAGATCCTCTCGATCGAACCCAAAGAGCGCCGCATCGGCCTCTCGATCAAGCAGCTGGCCCGTTCGGAAGAGCGCGCCAACTTCGAGAAGTACGCTGGCGACAAGTCCAAAGGCACCTCGATGGGCGACCTGCTGGGCGACAAGCTCAAGGCCGCTCTCAAGGGCAAAGACGAGTAATCCCGGCCTGAGCCGGAACTGAAAGCGCCCCGTCCGGGACTCCCGGGCGGGGCGTTTTGCTTTTGCGGGCCTCGCTGCGGCGCGAAGGCGGGGCAGGTCACTGGGCCTGGACGGGGCGGCGCAGGGCCTCGTGCCAGCGTTCGCGCGCGGTCTGGAGCGCGGTCCGGCATTCCTCCTCCGTGAACCGGAGCTTGGCGTAATCGGAGGGCTTGGCGCTGCTGCTCATCAGGCTGGGCTGGTAGCCCTTGGGCTTCGGCTTCGGCGGATCCCGGTGGATCAGGCCCAGCACATGGCCCAGCTCATGCGCCAGGACGAAGGCCTCATTGCGGAAAGGCTCGTTCACGAAAACGGCCCCGGGCAGGTCGGCGCGGGTGTCGACTTCGATGGTATTGAGCGCCAGGCCGGCGCGAACGGAGCCCGGGCCCAGGGTGCCCAGGTCGCCCGACCATTTCGGGGTCACGATGACCTCGATCTGCCGGAAGGTGGCCAGCTTCCAGGTCAGCTCAACGAGCTGCTCGGGGTTCTTGAGGGGGTAGTGGACCGAGAGAGGTGCCGGGTCCAGGACCCGGGTTTCTTCGAGCCGGAAGGCGATTCCGCACGAGTGCCAGGTGGAGCCGACGTGCTTGAGCAGCTGCGCGCCGTCCAGCCGGGGGGCCTGCTTCGGATCGGGCGATTCGGCGCCGGGCTCGGCGGGCTTTTTGGCCAGCAAGTTCAGGCGCACGGCCAGGCAAAGCTCCGCATCCTGGCAGGGATCGGTGGCCTGCTCGCCGGCCCAGGCCGGGGCGGAGACCAGGGCGCTGGCCAGGAGGGCTGCCTGGAGCCGGGAGACTGGGGCCGGAGAGGGGGCTGATCGCATCCGAGATTTCCTCGAAGCGACCGGGTACAAAACAGGCTTCTTTTAGTCAACTAAAACGGCTCGGTCGCTGGATCGGGGCCTGAGGCTCGACGTCAACCGCTGACCCCGCTAAGGTGCGCCCATGGCTGATGACCTGAAAAAGACGTTGGAGAATCTTCCGTTCGGAGACGCCGAGTGGGTGGGCCTTCGCCACGTGCGCGAGGAGACGACCGAGCGCCACGTGCGCGACGGAAAACCCCAGGCCAACACGACCTGGAAGACCGAAGGCGTGATGGTCGAAGTTCTGGTGAATGGCCAGTTCGGCTACGCCGCCACGCCGCGCCTGGACCCGGAGGGGCTTCGCGTCGCTGCCCAGGCCGCGCGCGCCCAGGCGCTCCGTGCGTCCAGCCACGCGGTGTTCCGTTTCACCGCGGCCCAGCGGCCCAAGGTGCAGGCGCGCTTCGCGACTCCGGTCACGCGGCGGCTGGAAACGCTGGGCGCGGGCGAGCTGAACGGGCTTCTGGTGAAGATCTCGGAACGGCTTCAGGTCTCCCCGAAGATGGTCCGGACCGAGGCCTACGCCCGCACCGTCGAGAGCGAGACCCGCTTCGTGAGCACGAACGGATCGGACGCCCACCAGCAATTTTCGCTGATCACCACCGACTTCCAGGCCACCGCCCAGGACGGCAACATCGTCCAGCGCCGCACGGACGGCGGCATGCGCGGCCGCAGCCTGCAGGGGGGCTGGGAGCACCTGTTCCAGGAGGACCTGTGGGAGCGCGTGGATCGCGTGGCCCGGCAGGCCATCGAGCTCATCGAAGGCGAGGAGTGTCCCACGGGGCCGACGTCGTTGCTGCTGATGCCCGACCAGATGATGCTGCAGATCCACGAATCCATCGGACATCCGCTCGAGGTGGACCGCATCCTGGGCGACGAGCGCAACTACGCCGGCTGGTCGTTCGTGAAGCTCGAGGACTTCGGCAAGCTCCAGTACGGCTCGCCGCTGCTGAACGCGACCTTCGATCCCGATCCGGGCATCGAGTACGCCAGCTATGCGTTCGACGACACGGGCACGCCCGCGCGCAAGGAGTACCTCATCCGCGGGGGCATCCTGGAGCGCGGACTGGGCGGCATCGAGAGCCAGGCCCGCACCGGCATGCCCGGGGTGGCCAACCAGCGGGCCAGCTCCTGGAACCGTGCGCCCATCGACCGCATGGCCAACCTGAACCTGGAGCCGGGCAGCGATTCGCTGGAGCAGATGATCGCTTCGGTGGAGGACGGCGTGCTGATGGAGTCCAACCGGTCCTGGTCGATCGATGATTTCAGGAACAAGTTCCAGTTCGGCTGCGAGTACGCGCGCAAGATCGAGAACGGCAAGCTGACCCGGGTGCTGCGGAACCCGAATTACCGCGGCGTGACCGTGCCCTTCTGGCGCGGCCTGAAGCGGGTGGGCCGGGCCGACACGCTGGGCACCTACGGAACTCCGTACTGCGGCAAAGGCGAGCCCAACCAGGCCATCCGCGTGGGGCATGCCTCGCCGCCCTGCCTCTTCGAGGGTGTGGAAGTGTTCGGAGGTGGAGCATGAGGCTTCCGGTGCAGAAGGCGTATCTGGAAGAGCTGTGCCGCAGGCTCCTGGCGGGCCGGCGCGCGGGCGAGCATTTTTTCGGGACCTTGGCGGCCGAGATCAGCCAGTTCATCCGGATCAACGGCGCCAAGGTGCGCCAGATCGGCACGGTCGAGGACGCAAGCCTCGACGTGACCCTGGTGCTGGAAGGCGCGGGGGGCGAGCTTCGCAAGGCCAGCCGCGCGTGT
>CANFHS010000189.1 GCA_947446835.1 Bacteriovoracaceae bacterium | reverse complement strand
GGTCGCCAAGATCCCCTTCACCCTGGACTGCGTGAACACCAGCTACGACATCACCCGTCCGCAGCCGCAGCTCTTCGTGACTCCGGACTTCCAGACGCTCAACCGGGTGCTGGAGGAGTTTGCCAAGGGAATGGCTTTCCGCACCGGTGGGGCCGAGGGGCTGGCCAAGGCCAAGATGGCGGGCACGGTCACGACGGCCGTGCTGGATTCGGGCATCCAGATTTCCGGGGTGCTCAAGGACTTCCACGGCGATGCGGACCGTCACGTGGATTTCATGAAGTTCGAAGGTCCCTGCCAGCTTTCCTTCCAGGACCGCGAGCTGGAAGGCCACAGTGCCAGCCGCCACGCGCAGGGCTTCTCGGCGCCCCTCGGCAAGCTCAAGGGCCTGGGGAAATCGCCGGGAAGGCTTTCGGGCGTGGATCTGGAGCGCCTGGGCTTTGGCAGCGCAAGGCGTGGTCGCATGGAATTCGAGTCGGGCATCGTCCTGGAAGGCGTGCTCGAAGGCGAGCCGCTCCGGAATGGGGGTGAAGTGCTTCTCATGACCTTCACGGACTGCCGCATCCGGCAGGGCGCGCAGGACCTTTACCTGCCCGAGTGGGGCCCGTTTGATCTGGCCTGCGGTGAGAGCGTGGCCTCGGTGTTCGGAGGGCCTGCCGACCGGGGCGCGTACCTCGCTTCGGTGGGCCACGCCAAGCCGCCCAAGAAGATGCAGAAGTGCAACCTCACGGACCAGAACCGCGGCCTGAACGAGCTTTACGCCCGGGTTCGAAAGCTGCGTGAGGACGGGCTTCAGGGCCCTGAGCTGGTCTCCGCCCTCCAGGCCGTCCATGCGGAACTCGATGCCCATTGGGGGGATGACTGGCTCCTCAGGCTCGAGCTCCTGGAACTCGAACAGGACAGGAAGCTCGGCGCGGCCTGGGCCCCAGGCGTGCGCCAGCGCCTGCAGACCCTGGCCGGCAGCTCGCCCGAGCGCCGCGATCTCATCGGGCGAGGCCTTTCACTCCTGGGGAGCACTTCATGAACTGGCTTTTTCTGGGCTCTGTTTCCGGATTCCTGGGGGTGGCGTTGGGCGCTTTCGGGGCGCACGCCCTCAAGGACCGTTTGGACGCCTATTCGCTTGGGGTGTGGCAGACGGCCGTGCAGTACCAGCTTTGGCACGCGCTGGCCCTCGTGCTGGCTGGTATCCTGATGCGGGTTCCCGGTTCGGATTCCCGCTGGGTGGGCTTTGCGGGTTGGGCCTTTGCCCTGGGAACGTTCTTTTTTTCAGGAAGCCTCTTCACCCTGGCCTTGAGCGGGGTCAGGGCCTGGGGTGCGGTGACGCCGATCGGCGGCTTGGGCTTTTTGCTGGGGTGGATCGCTCTGGCGCGGGTCGGCATGAAGCTGTAAGACCGGCCCCAGCCCCATGAGTGAACTTCCGCCCTCCACACCCATTGAAGTCATTGCCCAGGTGTCCCGCGTGGTCACCAAGGTGGTGGATCGCATCACCGGAGATCGCAACGAAGTGCCGCTCATGGTGGCGGCCGCCGTGGTCGAGGCGCTCAAGAACTTCGAGATGGGCGCCCAGATCCAGTATGGGCCCGCGGCCTGGATCGAGATCCTGGAAGACCAGTCGCCGGTCTGGGTGGGAGCCTGGGGACAGCACTTCCACTTCTGGGTGGCGACCGACTTCGGCGAGATCGTGGACCTGAACGCCAGCGTGGCCCACCGCCGGCGTTCGCCCGACCAGGCACTCAAGCCCATCCTTTCGCCGCCCATCCTCTGGTCAGCGGAAGTCCCGTCCTTTTACCGCTACAAGCCCGAAGGCGTGGCCGAGCTCGAACTTCATGACGAGCGCGACATCCAGCAGTTTACCCAGGTGATCGAGGAAGTGCGGCAGAAGTGCACCCTGGACGCGATCCGTGGCCAGGAGCCCGAGTTCCCGAACGAGGCCATGCTCTGCCCGGGGCGCCGTGTCCTGGATGATTCAAACCAGAACTTCCGCCATTTCGACCGGGCACTCTCGGTCAAGGGCCTGCCGCCCGCACCCACGCTCTAGGGCGCGAGCGGGGCGGCGGCCGTGGGTCGCGGCTTCGGCCTCTCAGTGGGAGGGACGAACGCCTTTTTGTTTCAGTTCCTGCTCGGCGTGAAGCGGCAGCAGTTCCGGATTCAGGAGCGTCTGCCCGCGGGTGTTCCAGGCCTTGATCTGCAGCTCGACGTTGTACTTGGCGTCGGAGCCCAGATCCAGTCCCAGGCGCTGCAGGTTGATGATGACCCGGGTGCGGTCGCCCCGGTCCTCCAGACGCAGGGCTTCGGCGGGAACGACCCCGTCAAAGCGCTTCTTTTCTCCGACCAGCTGCTGGCGGGCGATCCGCAGTGAGGTGGCCAGGTACTCCGGGTGGCTGACCCGGGGCACGCTGAAGCTCATCTCGTTTCGGATCCAGTCGAAGTCCTGGAGCGCGCCATCGGCGGGTTTGAGGACTTCGTCCAGGGGCACGAAGCGAAGGGTGTAGGTGGCGTTCACGACCTTCTGCTTGGGAGCCGTGACCTGCGTGTCGAACGTCGAGTTCGTTTCGATGAGCAGCAGGTTGGACAGCTTGGCGGGCTTGAGCTTGAGCTGGGCGCCGTCGAGCTGGAGCTGGAGCGTTTCGTCGGCCTGGACGGAACCGGCTGCCGATTCGAAAGTCACCTGCACGCGGGCTGTGACCTGGTAGTCGATCTCGTAGCCCACCGGGACCTGGATGGTCTTGGTGCAGGCATAGGCTTCGCTGCGGTAGCGGGGTTCATCGTGGCAAACCGGGAACCAGATTGGGCGGCACACCTGCTCCCACTCGGTGCGGCAGTCGCGGTAGGGGACCGTCCGGCAGACCCGGTCGCTGACGTCGTGGCAAGTCTGGTAGGGCGGAAGTCCCACGCACTCGCGACGGGTGATGGGCGTGCACTCCTGGCGGAAACCGTCGCGGCAAACCTGATGCGCGATGGGAGTGCATTCGTTGCGGAACTCGGTGTGGCAGATGCGCTCGTAGTGGTCGAGCACCTGGCGGTAGCAGGTGTCGGGCACCACGCGGGTTTCAAAGACCGTGTGCCCTTCCTGACCCTGAAGTTCGAGGCTCTTTTGTTCAGCCGCGCCGTTGAAGTGCAGCTCCACGGTCGCGGCTTCGGCGCCCGGTGGGTTGCCCGAATCCTGAGCCCAGGCACCGCCTGAAAGCGACAGCGCCAGCATGCAGGCGGTTGCCCACGTCCTTCCTTGAGTTCCCATCATTCCCCCTGAGGTTTCCCTGCTCTCGTTTCACTCTTTAAAACTTGTCTGGAGCGAACAGCAAAGTTCATTCCAGAGTTTTGCGGTGCGATAAGGGAGGAAATTTCGAATGAATTCAAACCGACCCGCAGCCAGCGTCGCATCGCGGCAAGAAAGCGGGCGCAGAGTGCACCTCCTTCTTTACAGAGGGCTCCGGAAAATGAAGCGCCGTGTCGGTGCGCGACTAGGCGGCTTGGACGGTGAGTTCTGCTTCCTGGCCGCGGGATCGGAGCGGGACCGGGAAGCGAGCCCCTTTGCGGATCACCACGGTCCTGCAGATCAGATCGTGCCAGGCTTGGCGGCGCGGCGAAAAATACGCCCAGACGTAGCCCAGGTAGCAGGGCAGGATGGAAAGGAATGTGCAGGCGCTTCGCGCCAGGGAGCGTCCGATGCCGATGGGAGCGCCATCGGCGCGCACCACGCGGATCGAGAACACCAGTTTGCCCACGCTGGCGCCAACGGTGCCCTGGAGGATGCCGAAGTTCAGGAATCCTGCGGCAAAGCCCCAGAACAGGGCGCCCACCAGGAATCCGGCTTCGGGCACGTCGGCGGGCACCGGCCCCGTGTGGCTCGAAAGCATCACGGCCAGCTGGGAACCCAGCAGCCCCCCCGTTGCCTGGGCTGCCAGGAGAAGCCAAGAATCGGTGATGTAGGCCAATGTCCGGCTCCAGCGCGATGCAAAAGGGCTCTTCACCCGGGTTGGATCGGCTGATTCCTTCAGAAGCTTGAGCGGGCGTTGCCCCGGGGTCATTCGCCTCAGTCGCCCACCTGGACCGAAGCGTTGCGCGTCGGCGGGCACACGGCGCCTTTGCGGTGGCCGGCGTTCACGAGCTGGACGTGGGCCCAGTGCGCGCCAGGGTCATTATCCAGGGGAGTGGTGGCAAATTTTCTGATCTTGCCGAAAAACGGGGTTCCCACCCGATACCCGCTTGCGTTGTCCGGAAGCGGGAAAAGAGGCAGGGCCCCGTTTGCGGAGCTTTGGGTGACCAGCCGAAGGGTCTGTGGAGAGCCAGGAGCGATGCAGGCTTCCAGGTGGATCCAGCCTGGTTCGGCTTTCAGGAAGAGATGTGCCGAGTAGATGTCGGAAGATTTCGGGTCGAAGTTTTCCAGGATCAGCGAATTGCTGCAGGGGTAGGGGTTCATTCCATCCCACGAGTCTGAACGGTTCACCCCGCAGCCCTTCCAGAATTCCGTTTTATTGTCCAGGTTCGCGCCCGCAAACAGCAGCCGGGCCTGCGGTTGGCCGG
>CANFHS010000188.1 GCA_947446835.1 Bacteriovoracaceae bacterium | reverse complement strand
GGGCAACACGGTGGTCGTGGTGGAGCACGACCTGGAGGTCATGCGCAGCGCCGACTACCTGGTGGAGCTCGGGCCCGGCGCCGGGCGCCGCGGCGGCGAGCTGATCGCCCAGGGCCCTTCGCAGTCCCTGATCGACACCCCCGGCTCGGTGACGGGCAAATACCTTTCGGGGGCCTTCACCGTCACGCGCCCGCGCCCCTGGCGCCCGGCGCCCCGCCGCTGGCTCAAGATCACCGGCTGCCGCGAGAACAACCTGCAGAACATCGATGCCGATTTCCCGCTGGACCGTTTCGTGGTGGTGACCGGGGTTTCAGGCTCCGGCAAGTCGACGCTGGTGCACAAGACCCTCTACCAGGCGCTGTCGCAGCTGTTCCAGCGCACGCCCGAAGTTCCCGGCAAGTTCGACCGCCTGTACGGCGCCGAGCAGATCTCGGGCGTGGTACTGCTCGACCAGAGCCCGATCGGCCGCTCCTCGCGCTCCAACCCGGCCACCTACCTCAAGGCCTGGGACGAGATCCGCCGCATCTACGCCAACCAGGTGCTGTCGCTGAGGCGCGGCTACACGCCCCAGCACTTCTCGTTCAACGTGGACGGCGGGCGCTGCCCGGTGTGCAAGGGCGAAGGCGAGATCACCCTCGACATGCACTTCATGGCCGAGGTGAGCCTGCCGTGCGAGGAGTGCGAAGGCCGCCGCTTCAAGAAGAACGTGCTCGAGGTCACCTACCGCGGCAAGAACGTGCACCAGCTGCTGAACACCACGCTGGACGAGGCGTTCGAGCTCTTCCGCGACAACCCGGTGCTGCTGCGCAAGTTCGGTATCCTGCGCGACGTGGGTCTGGGCTACCTGATGCTGGGCCAGTCCGCGGCCACCTTGTCGGGCGGCGAAAGCCAGCGCCTCAAGATCGCCTCGACGCTCGACGACCGGTCGCAGGAAAACCTGCTCTACATCTTCGACGAGCCCACCACCGGCCTGCATCTGGAAGACGTGAAGAAGCTGCTGGGCGTGGTGCACGACCTGATCGATGCCCGTCACAGCGTGATCATGATCGAGCATCACATGGACGTCATCGCGCAGGCCGACTGGGTGCTGGACCTCGGGCCGGGTGGCGGAGACCAGGGCGGCGCGCTCGTGGCTTCGGGTCCGCCCGAACGCCTGGCCGCGGACGGGGCTTCGGTCACCGGACAGATGCTCAAGGCGCAAGGCTACCGGTTCCCCGAGCGGGAACGCGAGCGCCTGTCGACCTGAGCCCGGAGATGAGTTCCGGGTTCCCAGTTCCGGGTTCTCAGTTCCGGATATAGGTCGGCATCTGGAGCGACTCGAGCCAGATCAGGAGCCGGCCCCGGAAGTCGTCGCTGGCCAGGATCTCGGTGTGCGGCCGGACTGCCAGCTCGATCTTGCGATCCTTCCAGTTGATCCAGGTTCCGTAGACGGGCTGCCCCAGCAGGTAGTACGGCGCGGCCCGGCGCTGGGCCGAGGCCAGCCACGGATGGGCGCAGAAGTCGATTTCCAGGTAAGCCGAACCGCTGCCGCGGATCCGGACCCAGCCCTTGAGCTGATACAGCTCGCCATCCGCCAGCTCAGCGGTCTGATTCGGACCGAAGGGCAGCGCGCCTCCCCCGCTCAGGCCACCCGGGCAGGGCACCGATCTGAGCTGGCGCCGCACGAGGGTCTCCACAGGCGCCGCCGCCGGCTCCCGGGTCAGTCCGGTCCAGGTGGCTCCCGTCAGGAAAAACGTCCCCGCGAGGACCAGAATCCATTGTGTCGTCTTCATGATGTTTCCCCCAGATCCCATTCAGACTCCAACCCGCTGGACGCGAAGGCCAGGCGCCAGCCGATACCCTTCCCTCCAGTTGAGGAGGTACTTGGGCTTCTTCATGTCCGGCTCGATCAATTTCCGGAGCCGGTTGATGTTGTAATAGAGCTTGTTGTCGTGCGCCTCAGGCCGGTAGCGCTCCTGCCAGACGCGTTCGATCAGCTCGGCCTTCGAAAGGCCCGCGCTCGAAGTGTCCTCGTCATCGTGGGCGTCCGAAAGCGCCTCGAGGATGTTGAGCAGCACGTACTGCTTGCCCAGCGAAACCTGGCCGCTGTCGCGCGTCTGGACCACCGCCCGGCGACTGTCGATGAGGAGGTCGACCGCGTCCTGCTCCAGGCGCGAACGCTCGATGAGGACTTCCTTGCGGATGGAGCCGAACTCGGAGCCGGGCGCCGCCTTGTCGAGCAGGTCCAGGTACCAGTAGGCCTGCACGTAATTGCGCTGCTGGCGCGCGATCCGCGCGTACGCCAGGAGGACCGTCAGGTGGGAGTACCAGTCGTGCTCGATCAGGAAGGCGGCCTGCGCTTCCTGGTGGAAGCGATGCGCGGCTTCGAACTCGCGCCGACGCTCCGAAATCCTTCCCAGGAGCTGGTAGCAGAAGCCCAGGATCTTGGACACGTCCTGGGCCTTGGCCACGCGGATCAGGGTCGTGACGAGGAACTGGGCGCGCTTGAGGCGCCCCCGTTCGAAAAGAGCGTAGGCCATGGAGTACCAGGCACGGGCCAGGTCGTAGTCCAGACCGTTTTCCTTGCTCCGGCCTCGACGAAGCGCACGCAGGGCCGAGTGGTAATGGCGCTGGGCCAGCGGGTAATCGCCGCACCGGAGCGCCACGCTGCCCTTGGCGGACCACACCATGGGCGGGGGCTCGCCGCCCGGAAGCGCGGCCAGCATTGCTTCCAGCTCGCGCTCCCAACGCTGGATTCCCGGAAGATCGAGGGCTTCGGCGGCAAGGCGGAGCAAGCCCTGCAGGCATTCGATGGCCAAGGTCGGGTCGGCCAGGTGGCGGGCCCCTTCGAACGAACGCAACCAAGCCTCGTTGGCTTCCTTGAGCTCGCACTTTTCCTGGAGGAGCTTCGCAAATCGGATCGACTCGGTCAGCTCGGCACTGGGTCCGTCCGAGGTTCGGGTCGAAGGTGGTGGCGAAGGTTGCTTCATAGCGATGCGACCGGCATGCTAAACCACAACCCCGAGGTGTCAACATGGAACTTGCTTGCCAGCATTGGCCCGCGCAGGGCCCAGAAACCGCGAAAATCGTGCTGCTCCATGGCATGGGGGGCACCGGAAAATTATGGCGTCCCGTCGCGGCCGGACTGGAAGACTCGATCTCGGTGCTGGCACCCGACCAACGGGGTCACGGCCAGAGCCGGGTGCCGTCGGTGCCGGGAGGCCGCGAACCCGCCCAGTACCGTCCCCTGGATTACGGCCAGGACCTGGCGGACACCCTGGAAGCCCGCGGATTTCATCCTGTGACGCTCGTGGGGCACTCGATGGGAGTCCGCACGGCAGCGGCCCTGGCGCACCTGCGCCCCGAGTACGTGCGGAGCCTGGTCTGCGTGGACCTGGGGTTCTCGGGCTTGGCCGGAGGCGGACTGGGTGACGGGCTGGCGCAGTTCCTTCGCAACCTCCCTGCCTCGTTCGCGAACCGCAATGCGCTCCGGGAGTCGCTGCTTCGCGACTGCCCCGACCCCGCCATTGCCCAGTACCTGATTGCCGTCTCCGAACCCCAGGCCGACGGGACCTTCGGGTTCCCTTTCGATCGCGCCGCCCTGATCGAGACCATCGCCTGCGCCCGCGACGCTTCGACGCGCCTGTGGGTCCACGAGGCCGCCTCGCGGGGAATTCCCGTGCTGGTGCTGCGGGGTGCCCGCAGCCTGGTCTGGAGCTCGGAAGAATTCGAAGCCGAAAAGACGTTCTTCCAGAACGTGCCCCAGGTGGTCTTCGAGGAATTCGAAGGCGCGGGCCACGGCCTGCCCTTCGAAAAGAGGCCCGAGTTCGTGGCCAGGCTCAAGGCCTGGATCGCGGCGAACCCGGGCTGACTCCTGCTTCAGGTCTCGGAGTGCCCGAGGACCTGTTCGTTCTTCTCGATCTTGGCTTTCTTGGCCAGGGCCTGGATCCACGAGTCGTACAGGGCGCGTTCCTTGCGGGACACGAGCTGCTCGCGCAGGCGATCCTGGGCTTCCTGGAACTTGGCCGGGTCGGGCCTTTCGACCGACGAAACCACCGCCACCACCCAGCCCGCCGCCGTCGAATACGCCTTGGCCTTGCCGCCGTCCGCGGGGATGATCGGGGACTTGGACTGGAACGCATCCCGGACCAGCGCGGGAACCTGGCCCACGCCCGAAAGGAAGCCCACGGTGCGGGTCAGCGGCTGGGAGGTCTTGATCTCGATCTTGTAGGGTTTAAGCAGGGCATTGACCCGGCCGTCCGATCCTTTGTCGAGTGCCAGAAGCCCTTCCACCTGGTGGGCCAGCTTTTCGGCCAGCGCCCGGGCTTCAGAACCCTTCTTGGCTTCGTCCAGCTTGGCATCCAGACCTTTGGCCAGGCTTTCCTGGGACAGCAGCACATACTTGACCGTGCGCTTGTCGCCGGAGACCTGGAACTCCTTCTGGACTTCCCCTTCGGAGGCATGCACCCGGGCACGGAAATACCGCCCCCAGTTCTGCATGCCGATCTCCTCGCGGATCAGCTTTTCGAAGCTGGCCGGGGTGTAGTTG
>CANFHS010000187.1 GCA_947446835.1 Bacteriovoracaceae bacterium | reverse complement strand
TCCAACAAGATCGTCCTGGCCAGCACCAACCCCGACAAACTGAAGGAATTCGCCGCGCTTCTCCGGAATTTTCCGGATCTCGAGCTGGTGTCCGCGGACCAGGTCCTGCGGAACCCCGCCAAGCTGGCGTTCGTCGAGCGCTACGACACCTACCTGGAGAACGCCCTGGCCAAGGCCCGGCTGGCGAACCAGGGTTCCCATTACCCCTGCCTGGCCGATGACACCGGGATCGAGGTCAACGCCCTGGGCGGACGGCCCGGCGTGAAGAGCTTCCGGTATGCCAAGGTGCCCGGCCGCACGCTTTCGCGCATCGAACAGAACCGCGCCAACAACGAGCTGCTGCTTTCCGAGATGAAGGGCAAGACCGATCGCCAGGCCCGTTTCGTCACCACGCTCGCGCTGTGCATCGAGGGCATCCTGATCCACGCGACCGGAACACTGGACGGCTCCATCGCCGAAGCCCCCCGCGGCGACCAGGGCTTTGGCTACGACTCCCTCTTCATTCCGGCAGGCTCGCAGAAAACCCTGGCCGAAATGACCGAGGCCGAGAAAAATGCCCTCAGTCACCGCTCCAGGGCCATCCAGGAGCTCATGTCCCAGATCGCCCTGCGCGGAATCGTTTTCGCCAAGCCCTGAGCCAGCGGCTCCGGCGGCGGAATCAGGTCCTGCGCACCGCCCGGTAAACCATCAACTTCAGGTACTCGGTCAAGGTGACCCGGATGCCCTGGATGCTGCTGCGCCAATCTCCGGGCTCGAACGGCTCCTGGAAAACCGAGAGCGTCTCGATCCCCATCGGATGCTTTTCGTCCGTCAGCACGCGCTCGAGGATCATCCTGGCCCGCCTCATGTGGTAGGGCGAAGTGATGAGCAGGATGGACTCCCAGCCCCTCTTCTTGGCGTAGCGGGCCAGGTACAGGGCGTTCTGCTGGGTATTGGCGCTCTCGTTCTCGATGATGACGTGCTCGGGCTTGAGCACTTCCAGCACGCCCCGATGGACCTGTCGGCCCACGGTGCCGAAGGTGGCGCGAGTCCCCATGCCTGAAAAGAACAGGATGGGGGGCTTCTTGGGCGCGGGATGCGCACCGGCGCCCCTCACGGGGACCTGGCTCGTTTCCCAGTAACGGTACCAGATGTCGCCCGCGGTGGTGATGCGCCCACGTCCACCCGCGAGGCAGACAATGGCGTCGACCTCCGGCAGGTGAACCCCGTCGAAGGTATCCTGGTAGTCGTAGATCTCGCCTGCCGCCACGAATGCCAGCACCAGGACGCCCACGACCATCCCGAGCAGGACGAGCGAAGCCGAGACGACGGACCGGGGAAACTTCAAGGATCTGAAGTGGCGATCAGTCCAGGACAGCGATTGCCTCGATCTCGATCAGCGAGTCCTTCGGCAGGCGCGACACTTCGATCGTGGAGCGGGCCGGAGGATTTTCACGGAAGGAGGCGGCGTAAACCGCGTTCACCTTCGGGAAGTCTTCCATGTTCTTCAGGAAGATGGTGGTCTTCACCACGTTGGCAAAGGTGGCGCCGCTGGCCTTCAGCACTTCGCTCAGGTTCTTGAGCACCTGGGCGGCCTGGATGGTCACATCGCCGGGAATGACGATCTCGCCCGACACCGGATCCAGCGGGATCTGGCCGGAGCAGTACAGCAGGTTGCCCACGCGGATGGCCTGGCTGTAGGGGCCGATCGGCTGCGGGGCGCTGGCGGTCAGGACGGTTTCCTTCTTATTCGACATGGGAGCTCACTTCCAATTTCTTGCCCTTGCGGAGTTGAATCTCCATGGCGGCGATGGCCGCCATGTTGACGACGTCGTTGACGTCCGAGTTCTGCTGGAGAACGAAGACCGGCTTGTTCATGCCGACCAGGATGGGACCGATGGCCTCGGCCATCCCCATGCGGCTGATGAGCTTGTAGGCGATGTTGCCGGACTGCAGGTCCGGGAAGATCAGCACGTTGGCGTTTCCGGGAACCAGGTTGAACGGAAAGCTTTCGCCCGAAACCCCGGGCATCAGCGCCGTGTCGGCCTGCATCTCGCCGTCCACCACCAGGTTCGGGCGGCGAGCCTTGACCAGCTGGGTGGCGCGCTTCACCTTGAGGGCGAACGGGTGATCGCTCGAACCGAAGTTCGAGAACGACAGCATCGCCACGCGAGGCTCGGCGGTCATGAACGAGCTGGCCAGTTCGGCCGTCTCGATGGCGATATCCGCCAGCTCCTCGGCCGTGGGCTCGATGTTCACCGTGGTGTCGGCGAACCAGAGCACGCGCTTCTTCATGATCATCATGTAGATGCCGGCCAGCCTGAGGCCCGGCTTGGCGCCGATGGTGTGGATGGCCGGACGGAGCATCTCGGGATAGGCCTGGGTGATGCCCCCGATGATGCCGTCGGCGTGGCCGAGCTCGACCATCATCGAGCCGTAGTAGTTGGCCTGCTTCATCAGGTCCATGGCCAGCTGATGGGTCACGCCCTTGCGGCTGCGCTTCTCGAACAGCTTCTGGGCGTAGGCCTCACGGTGATCGCTGGACGAGGGACGGATGATCTTCACGTCCTTCATCACCTCGTGCAGGCCCATCTCGTCGATGCGCTTGCGGATGGTGACGTCGTTGCCCAGCAGGATGGGGTCCGCGATGCCCTCTTCCAGGATGGTGTGGGCCGCGCGCAGGATCTTGGCCTGCTCGCCTTCAGTGAACACCAGCGTCGGACGGCCCGAGTCGCTGACGCCCGCCTGGACGCGCTTCTTGATGCCGCGCATGACCGTGTAGGAGGAGCCCAGGATGGTTTCCAGGCGGTCCTTGTACTCGGTGATGTCGATCTTCTTGCGGGCCATGCCCGTGTCCATCGACGCCTGGGCCACGGCCGGAGCCACCCAGAGCAGCGCGCGACGATCGAAGGGCTTGGGAATGAGGTAGTCACGCCCGAACTTGAAGGTCTGGCCCCCGTAAGCGCGCGACACGCTCTCGGGCACGTCTTCCTTGGCCAGATGGGCCAGGGCGCGGACCGCGGCCATCTTCATCTCTTCGTTGATCTGCGTGGCCATCGTGTCGAGGGCGCCCCGGAAGATGAAGGGGAAGCCCAGCACGTTGTTGACCTGGTTGGGGTAGTCCGAGCGGCCGGTCGCCATGATGGCGTCAGGGCGCACCTTCAGCACGTCCTCGGGCAGGACCTCGGGATCGGGGTTGGCCATGGCGAACACGATCGGGTCCTTGGCCATGCTCTGGACCATTTCGACCGTGATGCCGCCCTTGACCGAAACGCCCACGAAGGCATCGGCACCCTTCATGGCCTGCGCGATGGTGCGCATCTCGGTTTCGACGGCGTAGCGTTCCTTGTAGGGGTTCATCCCTTCCTTGCGTCCCTTGTAGATGACGCCCTTGGAATCGCACATCACGATGTTCTCGCGGCGCACGCCCAGCGACAGGTAGAGGTTCGCGCAGGCGATGGCCGCGGCGCCGGCGCCGCTGAACACCACGCGCACCTTGGCGATGTCCTTGCCGATCACTTCCAGCGCGTTCAGGAACGCGGCTCCCGAGATGACCGCCGTGCCGTGCTGGTCATCGTGGAACACGGGGATCTTGAGGCGCTTCTTCAGCTCTTCCTCGATGTAGAAGCACTCGGGCGCCTTGATGTCCTCGAGATTGATGCCACCGAAGGTGGGCTCGAGCATCTCGCACGCGCGGATCACGTCGTCAGGATTCTTGGCGTTCAGCTCGATGTCGAACACGTCGATGTCGGCGAACTTCTTGAAGAGGATGCCCTTGCCTTCCATGACCGGCTTGGCGGCCGCGGCGCCGATGTCGCCCAGGCCCAGCACCGCCGTGCCGTTGGAAACCACCGCCACCAGGTTGCCCTTGGCGGTGTACTCGTAAACCAGCTCCTCTTTCTCGGCGATCATCCGGCACGGCTCAGCCACCCCGGGGGAGTAGGCCAGCGAGAGATCTGCCTGGGTCATGACGGGCTTGGTGGGAACGACCTCGATCTTCCCCTTCCGGCCACGGGAATGGTATTCGAGCGACTCTTTGTACAAATTCGACATAGGTCGGCAGAGTTACCCCGCCTAGGGCATGGGGGGAATCAAAAAATAGAGATGGAACGCCCGCTCCCGGTTTGGCAAAATCGGAATTAAATGGGGAACTTCCGGTCCGTTTCGCGCCCGCTTGCCGCCTTCCTGGTCACCGCCCTTTGCCTGGCTCCGGCCAGCGCCCGGGCCGATTTCGAGCTCCATGCCTGGGAAAACCGGCATGAGGACGCCGGGAGACTGACCCTGCGGCCCGAGTTCCTGACCTATTCTTCCCGCACCAACTACGCCCCGGACGGGACGACCTACTACCCCACGAATCTGGACAGCTTTTCCCGGCTCCAGCTCGATCTCCATGCTTCCTACGGCCTGAACGACTGGCTCAGTGCCTACGGACGCCTCAGCGGGGCCCGGACCCAGGTCACGACCACGGCGGGCCTGAGCGGCCACCAGATGGGGCCTTCCGACTCGGCCCTGGGCCTGAACGCCCGCATTCTGGGCCGGAACACCGACGCTTCCACCCCTTCCCGCTGGACCCTGGACCTGCAGCTCCAGGCCGACCTGCCCCTCTACACCAACGCCGCGGCCCTGGCCGACGGCTCGCCCCTGTTGGGCGAAGG
>CANFHS010000186.1 GCA_947446835.1 Bacteriovoracaceae bacterium | reverse complement strand
GACCGCCGAATCCGCGCTGGTCCGCACCGGATCCAAGGTCGCCCTGGGCGGCCTGGCCAGCGTGGGCGCCAAGGGCGCGGTGCAATCCGCCCAGGAAGCCGTGGCACTGCACGGCGCTGCAAGCGAGGCCAAGCGCACCGTGGGGGCCCAGGCGCCCCTGACCCAGGCATTGAATGCCGAAGCCGCCGAAGCCGCAGCCCACGCCGCAACGGATACGCTCTTTGCCGCCCTCGGCATCAAGGAGCTGAAGCTCAAGGAGCTCAAGCCCCAGCGCCCCGCTGGGCCCGCACCCAAGGCTGAGGCGCTTGCCCCCCGGCCCCGAAGGGGCACAGGCATCCTGCCCAGCGCCTCCACCCAGGGCACGGCCGCCTCGGTCACCCTCCCCGGCCAGCCGGGAGGAAAGCCCTACAGCAGCCTTTCGGCCGCCGAGAAGAAGGCCCTGCTCAGGACCGTTCTCGACTCCTCGCGGGAACTGCTCACCGAGCACGCCACGGTGGTGCTGCCCGAAGATCCGCAACGCCCGGACATCCTGATCGTCAAGCCGGACAAGAACGGCTCCGACCTGAATGCCATCGCCTGGAAAGCGGACGACCTTTACGGTACCGAGATCATCTTCGATCCGCTCCGGTTGCTGGAGGCCAAGATCGATGCCTACTTCAACAGTGAAACCAACGCGATCAGCCTCTCCTTCGATGAAGTCCTGAACGGAAAGCGCTCGGACAACCTCAAGCACGAGGTCATCCACCTGGTGCGCTCGGACAACATCGAATTACCCCTGTCCGGTCGGATCAAGTACGCCCGCGAAAAATCGGACCCTTCCATTCCCTATGGCGAACGGATGAGCTTCCAGGAAGTCATCACCCACACCTGGGATCTGACCTCGATCGCCCAGCGGCTGGCGCGCAGGATGGACCCCCTGCTGAAGAAGGCCTTCCTGGACAAGAGCAAGATGATGCTCCAGGTCTCGCGGCAGTCTGCCGAAGCCTTGAAAGGCTTCAAGAAGGCCCTGACCCAGCCGGGCGCGCTGGACTCCGAAGCGAAGATCGACCAGGCACTGCGCCTGGGACACCTCTCGCTGGAAGTCCCCGGACTCGGATTGGTCAGTATTCCCCTGAAGCGCGGCACGGCCGCCAAAGTGGTCCTGGCCAAGTCCACCGGCAAGACGAAACGGGACCAGCTCATCCGACTCATGGACGAACAGGTGAACCAGGAGCTCAGCCTCATCCGGTCGCTCGAAGGGCAGGTCACCGTCATCCGCGCCATGGGTGAAAAGGGCATGGGCAAGGCGGGCCTGGAGACCATCACCCAGCTGCGCGCGCAGATCCGGCTCTTTGACCAGAACACGCTGCGCTTGTCCTCCAGGACCCGGTCGGAGTTCCTGCACAAGGCCGACACGGCCCAGAAGGAAATCGAGTCCATCTACCGGACACCCCTGGAAGGCAAGAAGCCCATCTCGCTCCAGGAGTACGAGAAGGTGCTGAGCCGGGTCGACCAGCGCGAGGATTATGCGCGACGGGTCCATGAGATCTTCGGCGACTCGAACCGGTCGGATTGCCTGGCCAAGTCCCTCAAGACGCTGGACTCCAAGCTCACGACCTGGATCCGCGAAACCTCCCACCCCCTGTGGCTGCAGCAGGCTTCGCAGCACGAAGCACGTGCCGAGGAGCTTTTCCAGCAGCTGCTCCGGGCCCAGGCCAAGAAGCAGACCACCGAAGCCAATCGCCTGAAGAAAGCCCTGCAGTTCGAGATCGACCGCGTCTGGGAACACCTCTACGCCGTCGACGACGAGCAGCGCATCGAGCGCTTCACCGACCAGTTCGAGGAATGGGAAGCCGAACTTTCGGGCGTTGGGATTTGGCTCTGAGGCTGCTACCCTGGAGGCAGGACTCCTGCCATCATGGCGCACTCACCCGTCTCCGAGCACGACCGTCACTGGGCCCAGGCCTTCACGCAACGCCATGCGTTTCCAGGCGCTTTGGGCCGGCCGCTCTGGATCCTCCAGCCCTGGCTGGATGGGCACGGGGGACCCATGCCGGTGACCCGCTGGGACGAGGTCATCAGGCCCTTCCTGGGTAAAGCGCGATTCTGGCAGGTAGGCCGCATCGGCGACAGCGCCGTTCAGGGCTGCGAATACTACCAATTGACGCCCGAGCTCGGACCCCGGGAAATCCAGCGCATCGAGGCCCTGATGAGCCTGGCCCAGGGCATGATCGGCGTGGATCCGGCCTTCCGCGCGACCGCCCAGCTGCTAAAAATTCCGCTCCATCTTTTTCTTCCTGAAAAACCCGGGGAATCGGACCTATACTTGGGGGAAGGCGCCGTCCGGGAGGCTCAGTCGTTCATCGCAGCCGGGCTCGCACGGACGCCGGACAGGACCTGACCTTGGCATCGCCCACCCAACGCCCGCTCCGCAACGCCCGCATCATCTACGACGTGATGTACGGCTTCATTCCCATCACCGAATGGGAAGAGAAGATCATCAACTCCCCCTTTTTCCAGCGGCTGCGCTGGATCCGGCAGCTGGGGTTCGCCAACTACATCTTCCCGGGGGCCGAGCACAACCGCTTCGCCCACGTCATCGGCGTGATGCACTCCATGGACCAGATGCTGCGCTCCCTCGGGCTTTCGGTGCCCGACAGCGAGCTCTTCGACCCGCGCGCCAAGAACCCGCAGGCCATGCTGCACAAGAGCCTCCGCATCGCGGCGCTCCTGCACGACATCGGCACCTTTCCCTTCAGCCACGCCGTCGAATACGCGTACATCCGCCACGGCAACGACGCCCGCTCCCCGTCGCTCGACCGGAAGACCGGGGCGCGCAAGTCGCGGGTCAAGCGCGCGCTGCCCAACAGCCACGAGCACCTGGGATCGTTCATCATCAAGAACACGCGGTTCGACGGCGGCATCACCCGGATCCTCGAGCACTACGGTTTTGACGTCCAGACCATCTCGGACATCATCAAGGGCGAAAGCCCCACCCTGTTCGCCAACCAGCTCATGCACTCGGACCTGGACGCCGACCGCATGGACTACCTGATGCGCGACGCCCATTACACCGGCATCAAGTACGGCATGTTCGACCGCGAGTACATCCTGGCCAACCTGGTCACCTACGACGCGGGCGAAGGCCAGATCGCCTTCGGCGTCCGCGACAACGCCCTGCACGCGGTCGAGGACTTCCTCATCTCCCGCTTCAGCTGGTACTCGCAGGTCATCAAGAACCAGGGCTCGGCCAAGTTCGACGTCATGTCGACCCATGTGGCCAAGGCCTTCCTGGAGCACAACCTGATCCACCAGTTCCAGGACCTGCTGGAAATGATCGAAAAGCGCGACGAGCGCTTCTTCTGGTGGAACGACAACTACTTCATGACCCGCTGCCAGGACATCCGCTACAACAAGCTCATCAGCGACCCGGCCGTGAACGAGCTGGTCGAAATGCTCATCTTCCGCAAGCCGCCGAAGACCCTGCACCACCCCGTCTTCGAACACCGGCTGGTTTCCGACGAGAACGACTCGAAGGAACGCGAAGGGCGGGTCACCAAGATCCAGAAGAAGGTTGCCGAATTCCAGAAGGTCATCGACCAGCACGGCACCGGCAAGGAATGGCTGCTCGTGGACATCCCCGAGCGCGACGTGGTGTTCACGCGCCCCCTGAGCCACATCGTCAAGAAGCGTTCCAGCGAAAACCTGTACCGCGAGCGCGATCCGGTGAAGGTGGTTTCCAAGAACGGCACGCCCTCGCTCCTGGTGGAACGCGAGAACACGCTGATGCGCCTGCTGTCGGGCTACGTGAACTTCGTGCCTTCGGTGTACGCCAACGAGTCGGCCTACCAGCTGCTGCGCTCGCGGGGCCTGATCGAAGACAAGCACTGAGCCGTGGCCCAGGATAAGCCCCCCATCCTGCTGCGGCCGATCAACCCGGATTCGGCCCAGGAAATCCGACTCGTGGCCACGCGAATGCGCGAGACCCTCATCGAGGTCATCGGCGCCGAGGAAGGCGGATCGATGTACACGCTGGACTGGCTCGAGGACCGGGTGCGCTTTCATCTGGACCCGTCCCGCAGCACGGCCCAGGTCACCGTTTCCACGAGGGCCGACGGGTTCATCACCGGCCACTGCCTCGTACGGGTGGAGCAGGACGAGGCGGCCCCACCCTTCGGGCTTTTTGCGACCACCTACGTGGAGCCCGCCTCCCGGAAACAGGGAATCGCCGATACGCTGCTGATCCATGGCGAATCCTGGATGCACCAGCAGGGACTGGCGCTGGCGCGGACCTACACTGCGGAATCGAATACCCCGCTCATCCGGCTCTACGAAAAGCACGGGTACGCGATCGAAGCCCGTTATCCCGAAAAGAAGATGATCGCCCTGGCCCGACGGTTGGGCTGAGGCGCGTTCCGCTCCGCGCCCTGCGGGTTCAGTTGAACAGGCAGTTGGCGCGGCCCTGGTCGTTGGGCATCAGCCCGCGCTTGACCACGTAACGCGTGTTGCCCGAAGCATCGCGCGAGGTGAAACTCGGAAACATGAGCGCCAGGTAGTAGGGCAGCTGGTCCTGCGTCAACGAGTAGCAGCTCGGGCTTCCGGCGCTTCCGGCGCCCAGTTCGCACGAATGCTCCAGTCCCACCAGATGCCCCAGCTCG
>CANFHS010000185.1 GCA_947446835.1 Bacteriovoracaceae bacterium | reverse complement strand
GATCTGAACGCGCCAGGCCCCAGTGCGCCCTCGTGTGCCCTGGACCTGACGTGCCCGGAACGCAGCCATGGGGAGGTGTAAGATGGGTTTGAGAATCAATACGAACGTCCAGTCGATGGCCGCTCAGCGCAGCCTGGGAACCACGCAGACGGCCCAGGCCCAAACGCTCGAGCGTTTGGCATCGGGTTCGCGTATCAACCGCGCCGCGGATGACTCGGCCGGCCTCGCGATCTCGGACAAGATGAAGGCATCGATTCGTTCCTTGCGGCAGGACCAGCGCAACGCTCAGGATGGTATCTCGATGATCCAGACTGCTGAAGGCGCAATGGCCGAAGTGGGGAACGTCCTGGTTCGCATGCGCGAACTGTCGATCCAGGCTGCTTCCGACACCATCGGTGATGCGGAACGCGGTTTCGTGGACAAGGAAGTGCAGGCTCTGAAGGCCGAAGTGTCGCGTATCGCCCAGTCGACCGACTTCAACGGCACGAAGATCCTGAACGGCGAAGGCGGCCCTCTGGAATTCCAGATCGGTCTCCACAACAACCCGAACGAAGACCGCTTCACCTTCGACCGCACCCAGGCCAACACTTCGGTGGAACGCCTCGGTCTGGGCGATGTGAGCACCGCCAGCAAGGAAAACGCCCAGAACAACCTGGCTGCGATTGACTCGGCCATGCGTTCGGTCAGCGAGAACCGCTCTTCGATGGGCGCTATCCAGAACCGCCTGCAGTCGGCGATCAACCACATCCAGGTTTACGACGAAAACCTGTCGGCAGCCCGGTCGCGTATCGCTGATACGGACATGGCTACCGAAACTGCTGAGATGACCAAGGGCCAGATTCTCTCGCAGGCCGGTGTTGCGGTCCTCAGCCAAGCCAACCAGACTGGTTCGATGGCCCTCAAGCTCATCGGCTAATCTGACCTCAAGATAGGTAGAACGAACACCAGGTTGTCGTAGGGCGGGAGGTCCAATCCCTCCCGCCCTACACACTCCCGGAATAATTCGCTTCCCAATCCCGACGGGCAGTCACAAACCCTGCGGTACAAGAGAACGAAACTTCAGCGGATTCGGCGCAACTGTTAAGGCTGAGTGAAAAACTCAAGCTTTGACGCAATGCACCGAAGAGATGGGTGTCAGGCACAGGAAGAACATAGGGTTCTCCTGGGGCTCTGACAACGTCCGCCGAAGTCGTTGCTGTTGTACTAGGCGGGGTATTCTCGTTTCCAGGGTCAGGGCTGTTGGGACCACTGATCCACTCTGAAGTTCTCCCAGCCGGACGTTAATAACTCCTCGGCCTGTTGGCCCCCTCGGGGGTCCGCAGGAATGGCGAAGTCTCACCAAATTATGACGCACAGCGTCATAAAAGGAGACTCCGCTCCTTCAAATAAAGGAACGTCAAATGGGCTTGAGAATTTCAACTAACATGGCAGCAATTTCGGCCAACCGCGCGTTGGCTAACTCTTCGGCCGACCAGGCCAAGACCTTCCAGCGGTTGGCTTCCGGTAACCGCATCACCTCCGCCGGCGACGATGCGGTGGGCCTGTCCATCAGCGAAAACCTGCGTTCGCAGATCCGCTCGATGGCCCAGGCTGAACGCAACGCCAGCGACGGCATCTCGTTCGTGCAGGTCGCGGAAGGTGGCCTGAACGAGATCGGCAACATGCTGATCCGGATGCGTGAACTGTCGGTGCAGGCCGCATCCGACACCATCGGGGACAAGGAACGGTCGTTCGTGCACCAGGAAATCCAGAGCTTGACCGGTGAAATCGACCGTATCGCCAGCGTCACCAACTACAACGGAACGGCGCTCTTGAACGGTCAATCCCCGAAAACGCTTCAATTCCAGGTGGGTATCCGCAGGGAGAGCGATGGTTCGGACCGCCTGACCTTCAACCCGAACGAGTATGACGTTCGCGGCTCGACCCTGGGAATCGACGGTCTGGATTACACCTCGACCGATGGCGCCCGTGAAGGCATGGACAAGGTGGACGCGGCCATCAGCCGCGTCTTCGAGACCCGCGCCAAACTGGGTGCCACCCAGAACAAGTTGCACGCCACGGTCAGCAACATCCAGGTGGCCAAGGAAAACCTGCAGAGCGCCCGGTCGCGTATCGCCGACACGGACGTGGCTGCAGAAACCTCGGAGCTGGTCCGCGGCAACATCCTGCAACAGGCCGGTGTCTCGGTGTTGGGTCAGGCCAACAGCGCCCCCAGCATGGCCCTCAAGCTCCTCTAAGGCTCCCTCGCAGTGCGCCTGAACCCTGCCCGGTAATTGTGCCGGGCAGGGTTCCTTAAGCCCTCCCCCCGGAGGTGCCGAGCCTTCGGGGGGATCTTAAGCTGGACATCCCTGGGTCTTTCAGGGAAACCGGGGCGGATGAGGAGTCCGAACCACCACGAATTGGCCTCCGTCTCCAGACGGGGGCCCTTTTGTTTGCCGACCCGGTTCTGGCCCGTCCTGGCCTCTGGCCTGCTCTGGGCGCTCACGGCCCTGGGGCAGGATTCCGGAACCCGATCGGCCTACCAGCTCTGGATCGAGACCCTCGAGTCCAGCCTGACCGGACGCGAAGAGGTCCTCAAGGTCAGCGGCACCGAAGGCAAGATCACCTACGGCGCCGAGAAAGAGGGCTCCTCGGGGCTGATCACCCGGGTCATGGGGCCCGATGAGACCGCTTTCCAGGCCTGGCTGGCCTCGCTCAGCGGGGAGGAGCGCCCGCTCTTCCTGCGGGAGTTCCTGTCCTCCTGGTTGCAGGGCTCGATCCGCGTCCGCGGCGTGCAGGACGCCGAAGGGCTGAACCGGGACTTCGATTTTTCGTTCCTGAAGCAGCTGGACCTGAGGACCGCCCCCGCGGGCGACCTGGAGGCGGCTTTCGGAAAATGGCTGGATGCGGCGGGTGACCGTTCCTTTTCCTTCATCTCCGAAGGCGCGCGCATGCGCCTGTTCAAGGGGACCTTCCTGCCGGGCCGGCTCCTCCCGACCCTCTTGGGCAAGCGCTCCAGCACGGGCTACCACCACTGGGTGCCGCTCTACGGCCAGCCCCAGCGGTACCTGCAGGGAGCCCATCACACGCTGCCGGGCTGGGAAATCAACTTCAAACCGCAGGAATCCTTCGCCGCTTTCGAGACCATGATCGACTGGTTCCGGACGACCCTCAAGAACGCGGGCGAGGAATTCGAGGCTCCCGGGCACCAGCGCATGATCCTTCCCAGGCGCCCGGACGTTTCCCCGGCGGCGCGGGCCCAGCTGGAAAGCCAGATGGGCGAGCTCTACCGGCACGTGCAGGCCTACATCCTGCTCCGCGGAATGGCCGGCATGGCAGGGGTGGAGTTTTCGGCCTACAAGAACATCTTCTTCGACAGCCAGTTCGGGCGGGTCGGCACAGGAGTCAACACGCGCGGCATCGTCCGTCTCGAGGTGGACCGCTTCGTGAAGGACAGCTACGGGCTTGAACTGCGTTCTGGCACCAAGAGCGATCCCACCCGGCGCTTCGTGGAACTCCTCATCGGGAGCCGGTACGCCGCCAACGATTTTTCGGGAATCCACAGGGTCGGGGACTGGACACTGCTCAAGGCCGATGGGACGGGCCTCTATCCGGACTACGGCTCCAATGCCGAGCTGGCTTCCCGTTTCGGCGTCAGCGAGGCGACCGTCGTGGCAGCCCGGAAGAACCTCCAGGAAGTGCCGGTCCAGCGTCGGGGGGCGCCGCGGTTCATCGCCGCAAGCTACCTGGTCCCGTTCTGGAAATGGGAGAACGCCCCTTACCTGTCGGCCACCAAGAAAGCGCACCTTCGTGAGCTGACCCGCACGTTCCTGGAGTCGGTGGCTTCGTGGAAGTCGCCCACGGCCGCGGACGTGCAGAAGGCCTTTGCCACCTGGGCCAAGGCCTCAAACCTGATCCAGGACGTCGAGGCCTACCTCCGTCCGCGCGCGCCTCCCGCGCGGGGCGATGCGCTGGCGCGCCTCTTCGAGTTCAAGCCCCGGGTCACCCGGCCGGGCCAGGTCGACGTGAACGCCATCGACCTGGGCATCGAGTACTCGGCCCGTTTCCCCATCCGGCTCCAGGCGGCCAGCTCGGCGATGAAGCTCGCCGACGGGAAGTTCGCCTGGATCGAAACGTACTACGACCTGACCCAGGAGGAGCGCTCCCAGCTCCTGGAGCGGTTTTCGCGGACCCTGGGCCAGTGCCTGAACCTGGGCCAGTTCACCGCGGTCAAGCGGCAGGAAACCGGGAACCACGGCCACTCCTTCGTGCTGGTCTATGAGCTCAAGGACCGCCAAGGCCGCCTCTGGCGCGTCGAGTGGGACGGCATCGGCCGCAGCTACGATCCCTCCGGAGGCGTGGTCGAAGGCTCGGCGCGCGGGGGCCACATCGAGATCGTGACGCCGAAGTTCAATCCGACCCCTGCGGAGGTGACGGCGGTCTTCACGGCCTTGGCCAAGCACAATCTGGTCGCCGTTCACATGGGCGGCGGTGGCCACATCAACGTGGACCTGGCGCCCTTTGAAGGAAAGCCCCGGGCGCTCGCCCGGTTCCTGACCCTTTTCCACGAGCACCGGGGAATCATCTCGCTGATGTTCCAGCACGTGGGGCGCCTCAAGTCGGCCGAGCCCCTGGATCTTTCGCCCGCACTCGTGGCCCGGCTGCGGGATTTCCAGGGCACCGAGACCGAACTCAAGCAGCTGCTCTTCAATGAG
>CANFHS010000184.1 GCA_947446835.1 Bacteriovoracaceae bacterium | reverse complement strand
CTCGGTCTTCTTGGCATCGATGACCGAGCGGTCCACCGAGATGTCACCCATGGCCGAGGTGGTCTTGCCTTTGTCGTCGACCAGGAAGCCCTGGACGCGCAGGCCGTCGGCCGTGATCAGCTTGCCGTCCCGGTCGAAGTGGAACGAGCCGTTGCGGGTGTAGCTGATGCCGTCCTGGCCCTTGATCGTGAAGAAGCCGTCACCCGTGATGGCCAGGTCGGTGGCCGACTCGGTCTGGGTGACCGATCCCTGCGACAGGATCGGGTTGACCGCGGCCAGCTTGGTGCCGCCGCCGATCTGGTTGCCGCCCAGGACGCCCTTGAGCGACTTGGCGACCACGTCCTGGAACTCCGGACGTGAAACCTTGAAGCCCGTGGTGTTGGCGTTGGCGATGTTGTCGCCGTAGATGGCCAGTGCTTCGCCCTGACCCTGCAGACCCGTGACACCCGTGTAAAGCGACGAAAGAATACCCATATGCGAGACGCCTCCATGCGTCGGTCAAACAGGGGTGCCTTCGATCGTCCCGCCCCGCTTCAGGGGGTCGGGCAAGCTTCCCGCAATGGGTCCAGCCGTCGATCTCGAGGAACCCCTCGGTTCCTGTCATTCCTTGGACTTCGCTTTTCTTGCGACGCCCCCGGTGGCCAGCAGCCTTCCGCGGACGTGATGCCATCAATTCTCTAAGATCAGACGATCACTGCCCCGTCGATATTGGTGAACACGTTGCCCGCCAGCTGCGTCTTGTCCATCGCAGTGATGACGGTCCGGTTCTTCACGCTCACGATCAGCGCAGCATCGCCGGTCAGGACCAGAGTGTCCTCAAGTCCCTTGGCGGCCGCCTTGTCGAGAGCGTCGTTCACCTTCACCATCGTCGGCTCGTCGATCTTGATCTTGCGCTCCTGCATTCTCTGCGCGGCGTGCGTGGAGAACCTCAGGGGCTGCCTGATCTGCTCGAGATCCTTCGACAGTCCGACTCCGGCGGGCTTCGTTCCAGGGGCCTGGGGCGCGAGCGCCTGATCCAGGGCCCGGTCGAATTCACCGGGTTCGGTCTTCTTGGGCTGGACCTTTTCACGAGCCTCACCCAGCCCGGACTGTCCGGGCAACGAAGTGACGCTCGGGTAAAGGAATGGACCACTGCTCATGGCCTACTCTCCTCCCAATCCGTTCGGAAAGCCGCGCTCTTCCTGGGGCGCGCGTGCGTTGCCCCGCCCTCCTCCCTGGAGGGCTGATTCGACCTGGGCGGAGTCGATGGTCTTCGACCCCTCACCCGGGACAAAAGTGAAATAATTGGGTTTGGCCTTGGCCACTTCGCCCTGCGGCTCATCCGCCAGAACCGGATCGGCCGGATGGATCCCGTTTCGGTCCGCCATGCGGGAGCGATGAAGCGACAGCACGTCCTCGTGCGGTTCCGCCTCCGGACGCAGGGAAGCCTGGGCCAGCGACTGGGCGCCCGGAATCAGTCCGGACGAGCCGTCCGACTCGATCTTCGAGACACTCGACATGGGAACCTTGTCGGGGCGCATCGGATCGCCCACGAGGAGGATGGGCTCCTTGCCTTCGAAGCTGACGCCGATCACGCGCACCGTGGCGCGCGGGTCGAGCTGGATGGCCGAACCTTGCGCGTCCTTGGCTTCGATCTGGTAGGTGTAGGTCCCGGACTTGGCCGGCAACGTGTTGCTCTTCAGTCCGTCCCAGACCGCGGTTCCAGGACCCTTCTTCTGCGGGCCCAGATCCTTGGTGAAGACCACCTCGCCCGCCTCGCTGACCACCGACAGGCGGACCTGCTCGGCATCCTTCGGCAAGGTGTAGCTCAATGGGGTCTTGTTGCCTTCGGTGTGCGGGAAACGTTCCTTGTCGACCGTCACGCTGCGACCGATGAGGTTCGCCATGGCCAGACGTTCCAGCGGCTGGTTCTGGGTGGAGAGCTTGCCCACGTTCTGGTTGATGTTCTGCAGCTGTTCGACCGAAGCATACTGCGCCATCTGCTGGGCCATCTGCTCGGCCTTGAACGGCGCGGTCGGGTCCTGGTGCTGCATCTGCGAGATCATGATGCGCAGGAAGTCGTCCTTGCCCAGGGTCTTCTTCACTTCGCGGGGTTTCTCGGTCTTGGCACCGTATTCGGCCTGGATCTTCTTCCAGACGTCACCGAACTTGCTCTGGGTCGGATCGTCCTTGGCGGCACGACCTGCTCCCGACGAAGGAGCCAGATTGGAGCCTTCCGCGGCAGCACGCGCCGCGATGGAGGGCTCACCGTCCAGAAGCGATGGGCCTTGGCCCGCTGCAGTGCCGCCGACTCTCATCGGATCAGCCCTCCGGAGCGACTCATGCCATCACGTCCAATCTTCCGCTCGCGGAGGCCTGCGAACGACCGGCGCCGCCCATGGCTCCGAAGCCGCGGCCCAGCGCCCTGGGAGGAATTCCGCTCACGCTGCCGGAACCGTCTTCCTGGCCAAAGCCGCGGTTGGACTGGCGACCCTGCTCCTGGTTCATTCCGCCCATCCCCTGCTGGAACGAGAACGGATTCTGGGGCTGCTGCGAATTCTGCCCTTGCGACTGCCCCTGCTGCGGGAACGCTTCGCGGGCTCCCGGTACGACGCTCAGGTCGAACTGGGTCAGCTGCAGCTGGCGCGAGGCCAGTCCTTCCCGAAGCGAACCGAGGGACTCCTCGAGGACCTTCTTGGCGCGCTCATCGGAGGCCTGGATGCGGAGGCCGACCTGGTCGCCCTGGGTGACGATCTTGAGGTGCAGTTCGCCCAGGTTCTCGGGCTTGAGGCGGATGCGGATCTCGCCGCCGGTTCCCGAGCGGGTGAACGACTGGATCTGGCCCGCGACGTTCTGGATCGACTCGCTGCTGAGACGGTCCTGGGCCATCGCACCCTGGGTGACCTGGGCCGTGACCGTGGCGGTCCCGGCATCGACGGGAGTGGCGAATACTTGGGGCGAACCCTGGACCGAGGCCAACGCACCGGCGGCGGTCAGGTCATCGACCTTGGCTTCGCTTGCGGCCTGCCGGCGGGTGCCTTCGGAAATCGGGCTCAAGTTCCGGGGCTGCACGCCGATCAGTGATCCGAAGGGCAGGACATCAGCGGAATTTCCAGTCGGGGCCGAGCGCAACGATTCGGACGCGCGCGACAACTCCTCCCGGGGATTACGGGCCGCATTCAGGGTCTCCAGGAACTGGTCCCCGGACAAGCTGCTGGCCCTGGCCTGCCTGGACGCCGCAACGGGAAGCCGGGAAATCGGAGCCTCGTCGAGCTCATCGCCCTCTTCCAGCAAGGAATTCAAGGATTGCACGGACTGGCCAGCCACGGACTGGGCAGCCAAGGCCTGCACATCAGACGCCTGGACGGCCTCGCCTTTGCGCGAAACCGCGGGCTGGGCCGAGGTCAAGGCTTCGGTGCGGCCGCGGGCTTCGGCCAGCGCCTGCGCAACGAGAGCCAACGGATTGGTCGGCTTCGGGGAGTCCCCGAAGAGGGGTTTCAGGTTCGGATTCTGGTCATCGCCCGGGCGGAACACCCAGTCTTTGCCCCAGGGCTTACCGGTCTGCGAAACCATTCCGCCGATTCCGAGCGAAGCAGCCTGGCGCTCGGTCTCGGGCAAGCGCGAAGCAATCCCACCCTCTCCCGCCGGGTTGACGGCCAGCTGCTTCACGCCCACGGCGTCGGTCGGTGTGCGCAGCAGTTCTGACGAAGTGCCCGCGACCGGGGCGCCCTTCGGAGCCACCAGAGCCGGAGCCCCGACATCCAACGCCTGCGGCTGGGCCAAGGTCTGCTGGACCTGGACGCGTGCCTCAAGCGGCTGGGCCAAGGTCTGCTGGACCTGGGCACGTGCCTGGATCTGGGGCTGCGCCTGCACCGGAGCCATACCAAATCCTGGAGCAGCTGCGGGCGGAGTCTGGGCTTGCGGAAGCCGCGACTGCTGGGCCAGCAGACCGGCCTGCTCGATCATCGCGCCGTCAAACGAGGTCGGGGCATCCGAAGCCCCTGCTTCGTCTTCGATGCCGGAACGGCGATCGTCCTGGAGCTGCGCTGCCGCCCGGGTCGCAAAGAGGTCCGCGATCGGATTGGACTTCATCGGGTCGATCATTCCGCGGCTCCTCCTTTCGGGCTGACGTTGGCAGACACATTGGCGCGGGTCCGGATGACACCGCTCATCTTCTCGGTGAGTCGCGCGGACTTCTCCGGCTCCATCAGGTTCAGGATCTTGGCCAGCTTCGAGGTCGAGAGGCGACCCATCGCCGAAACAGCAAGCGCCTCGTCAATTCCGCTCATCACCTGGGCGGCACCCTTCGGAGGCATGGACTCGAGGGTCTCGACCACCTTCTGGACCTTCTCCTCGTTCGCCTTCTTCACGACGCCCTGGAGCTTGTCGATCTCGTCGCGGAGCACCGTCAGGCGCTTGGACTCTTCTTCAATGGCGCGCTTCTGGGCCTGGAGTTCCTGCTCACGGGCCTGCAGTTCACGAGCGCGGCCTTCGATCTCGTCGGTCCGGCGGGCCAGATCTTCCACGGCGCCCTGGTCCACCAGGCAGGCTCCACTGTTCTTGGCGCGATGAGCTGCAGCGCCGTGCCCGGCACCGGTCGTCTTGGGCGACCCCGTCGGCGTCGGCTCGGGCGTGGCCTGGGCCGGCTTGGCGGCCTGCTCACCCTTGGCTTCGGCGGCCCATCCCATCAAGCCGGCGCCAGCCACGAAGGCGGCGACGACCAGGAGCCAGAGCTGGATCTTG
>CANFHS010000183.1 GCA_947446835.1 Bacteriovoracaceae bacterium | reverse complement strand
GGATCGCCGCATCCGGACCGCCAAGGTCTACGACGAGACGCTCGAACTGTGCATCGGCGAAGACTACCTGCGGTCGCTGGGCACGCCCAAGCATTCCAAGGCCTGGTACGAAAGTCTCAAGTACATCGAGTACCAGGAGGGCGAGCCCATCCTGAAGATGTGGTTCGCGCACCACCTGGACACCAGCCAGCTGAACCTGAACGTGCGCTGCCTCGTGACCGACACCCAGAGCGTGGGCAAGCTGATCACCGGAAACGTGGGCGCCGGCGTGCTTCCCGGGCACCTGCTGGAGCGCCTTGAAGCGGATGGCGTCCGGATCCACCGCTTCAAGGGCTGCGGCACTCCGCTCAAGAACCCCATCAGCCTGGCCTACCTGGAAGACCGGACGCGTTCCCCGGCGGTCCAGGCCACGCTGGACCGCATCCTCGAAGCCCTGCTCGGCGCCTGAGCTCAGGCCGGTCCGAGGGACTCGACGGCGCAGGGCCCGGTTTCAGCCAGGGCTTCCAGCCGGGCCAGGAGCTCTTCGGCGCGCACCACGATATTGGCTTCCTTGTCGTAGGAATCGCCCGGAATGCAGGCATAGCGGTGCCCACAGACCGCGGCCAGCACGCGGTAGGTCGGCACCGGGGCGCCGGGAAATACCTCGACCACCCGGCAACCCCGCGCATACACCAGGTTGGCCAGGCCCGAGCCATGAGCCGCCACCACGACCTCGGCCTCGTTGAAGAGCGCCGCCTGCGCCCCGAAGCTGAGGTCTTCCAGCACCACGACCTCGAAGCCCTGCGCAGCCAGCTCCCGGGCCAGGGCCTCGTCGTTCACGATCTTGCGCCGCTGGGCCTTGCGGCTGGAAAGGAAAAGTTTCCGGGTGGGCTTCACGTTCCGCGGAATGCCGAAGCTGTCGAGCAGCGCCGACCGGAGGAACTCGAGGCAATCCGCCGGCAGATAGCCCAGCCGTTCCGCCGAAAAGAACGGCAAAAGCAGCAACCGCTGCGATTCGATGCGTGACCGCTCCGGCACGCGCCGCAGTTCCACGGCGGGCGGAACCAGCGCCCGGATCAGCTCTTCCTTGGCAAGCGGCACTCCCTGTCCCAGGAACAAGGTGACAGGCCCCAGCACCCGCACCTCGGGACGATGCAAGGCCCAGAGGCGAGGCAAGGTTTCCAGCAACCAGTGGTGCGGATCACCCGGGCGGGCGCCGCATTCGATGATCGTGCAGGGAGTGTCTCCCGCCTTGATGACCTGGAAGCGGTTGAAGGGCCGCCCGCGCAGCAGGAGCTGCAGGCGCTCGGCACTGAAGGCCGAGTCGGTGATGAGGGTCCCATTGCGGGTGCTGACCAGGCCCGTGCCGGGCCAGAGCGTCACCTGACGAAGCTGGACCAGTTCACGGGCGGGCAGCTCGAAGTCCACGCGTGGCGGCTCCTCTCCGGGGGCCGCCACGCGAAAGCGCTCGGCCGAAAGCACCGGGATCCTCTGCCGGACCACGAAATCCCACTCTTCCCGGAATGCCAGCAGCGAGGCCTTTTCGCGCACCAGGAGCAGCCCCGGGGAATGCTCCAAGGCACTGCGCAGTTCCTGGAGTTTTGGCCCGATCTTCATGCGTTCTTCCAGGCTAACACGGGCTTTTGGCTCCCGGAACGCTTTCAGGCGCTCCCTGGCCGCGCCTGACCTGCGTCCTAATCGACACATCACGCACCGGGAAGGAGCGGCTTAAAATGGAAGGATGAGGATACCTCGGACCTCACTTTTATCGGTGCGCGCGGCCCTTCTCGGGACGATGCTCGTGATGGCTCCGGCCGAAGCGCAGGTGCCCGGCCGCGGCCCCGCGAGCCAGGAGACCGCCTCCCTCGGACAAGCCGAGCTCATGCTCCATCAGCCCGCCGCACCTGCCACCCAGGTCGCCGCCAAGCGGGTGAAGGTCGGCCCGCTGCGGCTGGGCGGGATGTGCCCCCGTGACTCGGGAGGAACCTTCTCGGCCTACTCCGAAGTCGCGCCCGGCTATAGCGACTGCGGGCAACCGAGTCCCGCTCCGCCTGAAACCAAAGCGCGCCGCGTGCGGTAACGCTCCGTGAGCGGAATTTGAATGGTCGGGACGGCAGGATTCGAACCTGCGACCCTCTGCTCCCAAAGCAGATGCGCTAGCCAGGCTGCGCTACGTCCCGATCAGCTGGCACGCTAGCGCAATCGGCGGCGTTTGGAAACCCCGAAGCTCAGTGCCAGTGACGGGAACGCGCCGACCACTGCAGATGGTCCAGCTCGTCCATCAGTTCCCGGAACAGGGCTTCCAGACGAGGCCCGGCGCTGTCGCGCCCCCCTCCGTTGGCCCCCACCAGCTCCCGCAGCCCTTGGGCCCGGATACCCAGCCCCGAGTCGCCCCGGGTCCGGGCGATGGCCGCCACCTGGTCCAATGCTCCTCCCAGCCGATCCCAGCGTCCTTGCCGGAAGTTCGACTGGAGCTCCTGCCTCAGCGCCCGGATTTCCCCAGGCAGAACCGTCATCTGATCATCCATGATAGGTCGGAAAAGGGTAACAGGCGCTCCAGCTTCCTGTCAAAAAAGCCGGCCTGTTGACAGGCTTCCGGATTTTCTTCTACGCTTTTTATAGAGGGCCCCGCGCCCTCGGTCAGCAGTTCCCCTGTCCTGTCCGTTCCAATCCAAATCCAGATCCAATCGAATAGTCCAAACCCTGCATGGAGGCAGTGTCATGATCCAGAAGAAGAGGACTCTTTCCACCGTTTTTGGCATCCCGTTCGCCCTGTTCCTGGGACTCCTGGTTCCCCGTCCGGGCTCCGCGACCCCCAACGGGCTGGAGATGCGAAGCGAGCGCATCGCAGCCCGGATGGATGATCGGGCCGAGACGCTCCGTCTGGAGGGGCAGCTGGCCTGCACGAACACGAACTGCACCCAGATGGTCCTCCGCGAGACCCGCAGCGGGCAGACCTTCAACCTGACTCCCATCGAAGGGGCACGGGCCCTGATGAACAATGGAGCCCGCTCGGTGAGGGTGCAGGGCACCCGGGCCAACCGGAATACCATCACCATCCAGCGTATTTCCGAGATCTGAGGGCCCCACCGGGAGGGGTCGCCCGGACCCCTCCCGGTGCGCCGCAGTAAAAAAACCTCGGCCCGGCCCGGTCCAGCCTTTACGGGAGCGGCGCATGTGCTATTTTTTGGCCCATGTTCAAGCTCGACCGGGACAAATACCTCCAGATCGCTCGCACCCAGGGCCTTCACACGGCCATCACGACCCTTCACGAGGACGCTCGCGAGCTGGAATACGCCACTTTCGAGGGCCAGGAAGGTTACCTGCCCGAGCTCTGGAAAGAGCTGGAAAGCGTGCGGCAGTTTTCCCGCGAACTCTGGGACCAAGTCCTGGCGTGAGTTCCCACCCGGGCGGCGTCCGATTCGAGGCCTGGTCCGGCGGTGAAGCTCCCAGCGAGCAGGAAGCGGAAGCGCGCCTTCGCAAGGAAGGCTACGAGAGCTTCATCTGGAACGACGTGCCCGGAGCCAGCTACCCGCGCCACCAGCATTCCTGCGACGAGTGCCTGTGGGTCGTGCGCGGCCAGATCGCCTTCGTGATCGATGGCGTGCAGTTGACCCTGAAGCCCGGCGACCGCCTTTATCTTCCGGCCCGGACCCCCCACACGGCGCAGGTCCCTGCCGACCGCGGCGTCACCTACCTCGTCGGGCAAAAAAAGAGCTGAGTCCCGCGGGCACCCGGATGGACCGGGTGCCCGAAAGCGCCTCGTGGAGCCCGCGCTTGCGGGGATGAAACCCGACCATGAGGAAGCCGCAGAAAAAAAGGCCGTACGAAAGGGCATAGGAAACGAAGCGCAGCGCTGACTGCAGCCCGTTGACCGGGCCGTGACCCTGCCCCGCGGGCCAGTCCGAAACCACGCGGACGCCCACGGCCCATTTGCCAGCGGTCGCACCCCAGCGCGCGTGTCCCACTCCGTAATAGGCCATCGCAAAACCGACGGTCGCGAGCATCGAGCCCACGATTCCCACGGGAAGAAGCTCGAAAACCTCCGAGCCCACCGCGAGGACGGCAGTGTCGATGAGGTGGGCAAGAGCGCGGATCCAGAATCCGGCGGGGCGCAAAAGATCGGGTTTCACCTGGACCAAGTTGCACCTGCGGCGCTCTTCTGAGAAGTCCTTTTCATGCGCGGCCAACTGGCAAAGCTGTTCCTCAAGCTCGGAATGACCAGCTTTGGCGGACCCGCGGGCGCCATCGCCCTGATGGAAGACGAAGTGTCCCGCCGCCGCGGCTGGATTCCACCCGCGCGCTTTGCCGAGATGCTGGCCATCACCAAGCTGCTGCCCGGACCGGTGGCCACCCAGCTGGCCATCTGGATTGGCCGTGAGCTGGCCGGCCGCACCGGAGGCCTGATCGCGGGCCTGTGCTTCATCCTGCCGGCCTTCGGGATGCTGCTGGCGCTGAGCGCCCTGTATGCCGGCGCGGGCGCACTGAGGCAGCAGCTGGCCCCCACCTTCGTGGCGCTCCAGGCGGCGGCCCTGGCCGTCGTGCTCAAGACCACCACCCAGCTGTTCCGCCCCTACCGCAGGAGTGCCGGCGCCTGGGCCATCGCCAGCGCCAGCTTCGCCTCGGTCGCGCTGGCGCCTCGCGCGGAGCCGCTCGTCATCCTGGGCTTCGGCCTGGTGGGCGCCTGGCTTTCGGCGCCGCAGGGCCGGACCGCACGCCCTCGCGAAGCCGTCGCTCCCCTGGGC
>CANFHS010000182.1 GCA_947446835.1 Bacteriovoracaceae bacterium | reverse complement strand
CAGGTCCTGCCCGATACGAGTTCGGTCGGAACCGTTCGTCACATGATGAATGATCTGGCTATCCTTGATCTCGTAGACACCCGCGTAAAATAGCATTGCGTCGAGTAAAACACTTGGATCCGCGGAATCTCCGTCTGGATCGGCATTGATCGCCACAGACATACGGCCATCCAGGCTATAGATGAGCAAACCTGAGGCATTCTTTCCCCATGGGCTTACGTTTCCCTTTGGGTCCTCAATTTCAAAAGACTCAAGGCTCCAGGAGCCTGCAAAGTCCTGCATTTTCATACTCGGTTTCCCTTCAAGTGAAATTAACGGACTAAATAAGTACAGTTTTATATGCGCTAAGTCAAGCCCTAGCCGGCCGCCAGCCAAGCGATGGATAAAGTGCACTGCAATGCCCCTAACCCCACCCAAGAAAACCCTTTCAAACCCAAAAACCGCCCGGATAAGATGACCGGGCTATGAATACCCAGCTCGCTCAGGCCAGTATCTTCGACATGATCGCCGCCGCTGGACCGGTCGGGAAATTCGTCCTGTTCGTCCTGCTCCTGGCGTCGCTCTACACTTGGTCCATCATTTTCGCCAAGTGGCGGGCCCTGAAGCTTGCCGTCCGGCAGAACGCCGACTTCGAGCAGATGTTCTGGAACACCAAGAAGATCGACGAGGTCTTCAGCAAGAGCTCGTACTACGGCCGCTCGCCCATCGCGCAGGTGTTCCGCTCGGGCTTCAAGGAACTGAAGCGCATCTCGCCCACCGAGTTCGTGGACCATGAGGAATCCAGCGTCGAGAGTATTTCGCGCGCGCTGTCCCGCGGCGCCAACGCCGAGATGGCCAAGCTCGAGAACAAGCTGGGCTGGCTGGCCACCACCGCCAGCGCGGCTCCGTTCGTGGGCCTGTTCGGCACCGTGTGGGGCATCATGGACTCGTTCCACAAGATCGGCCTGACCGGTTCGGCCAACCTGGCCGTGGTCGCGCCGGGCATCTCGGAAGCGCTCATTGCCACGGCCGTGGGCATCGGCGTCGCCATCCCGGCGGTCGTGGGCTACAACCACTTCTCGGGCCTGGTGCGCCGCCAGGCCACCGACATCGACTCGTTCAGCCAGGACTTCCTGAACATCGTCCACCACAGCTGGCTGAATCGTCGCAAGACGCCGCCCGGCCCGCCGCAGGGCTGAAGGAGGCGCACCATGGGATTTTCCACCAACCGCGGCGGAACGCAGACCACCCTGGCCGAAATCAACGTCACGCCGCTGGTCGACGTCATGCTGGTGCTGCTCGTGGTGTTCATGATCTCGGCCCCGCTCATGCAACAGGGCGTGCAGGTCGACCTGCCCAAGGCCAACGCCACCACCCTCAGCGAGGTGCCCGACCAGATCACGCTCGTCGTGAACCGCTCGCGCCAGATCCTGATGAACGGCAAGGAGCTTCCGCAGGGCACCCTGCGCGCCAGGCTCGAGGCCATCTCGTCGGCCAAACCCAATGTGGAAGTCTTCATCCAGGCCGACCAGTCGGTGGCCTACGGCTACATCGCGCAGGTCATGGCCGAGGTGAAACGCGCGCGCATCAACCGGGTTGGCCTGGTGACCGAACCAGGCGACGCGAACGCACGGATCTGAGATGGGCAAGTCGGCCGCTCCAGCCCTGAATCCGATGCAGGACCTGGAAGCCGACGAGCAGGACTCCCGCTCGGGATTCCGCATTTCGCTGTTCGCGCACGTGGGGCTGTTCCTGGCCCTGTTCATCAAGAGCATCGTGCTGCCGGGAGACCCGCTGCCCATCCCGCCTTCGCTGCGCGTGGACATCGTGGGCCTGCCCGACCAGATGAAAAAGGACCTGGTGGCGGTTCCTCCCGCGCCCCAGGAAGGCCAGAAGGCCGAGCCGGCCAAGGCCAAGCCCGTGGCCCAGCCCAAGGCGCCCGAAGCCGAGCCCGCCGCGCGTCCCGACGAAATGGTGCGCAAATCCAGGCCCAAAAGCCGCAAGGACGCGCTCCGCGAATCACTCAAGAAGCTCAATACGCATGAGTCGGTCAAACGCGAAAAGAAGCTCAAGAGCGCGCTCGATCGCATCAAGGCGCTTTCCAGGATCAGCGAAGAAGAGCGCGCCAGCACTCCCGGCGTGCTGATCAAGGGCAACCGCATCTCCAAGGGCGCAAGCCTTTCGGCCGACGCCCGCGAGTCGCTCGAAGCCTCGTACTACGACGCGCTCCGCGCGCACCTGCAGGACAACTGGGCCCTGCCCGTGTGGCTGGCCCGCCAGCAGCTGTCGGCCCAGGTGCAGCTGTTCATCGACCCCCGCGGCCGCATCGCCAACTTCCGCTTTGCCCGCAGCTCGGGCAGCAGCCAGTTCGACGACCAGGTCAAGCGCGCGCTGCAGGAGTCGCAGCCGTTTCCGGCCCCTCCCGGCGACATCGCGGGATCCTTGGCGGCCAAGGGCGTGCTGATCGGCTTTCCGCTTTGAGCGGCTTTCCGCACTGACCGCCGGCCGTTCCCGCCGGACCTTGGATCGCGCCTTGCTACTTGGACGGTCATGGCGCGAATCCTCCTCATCTACGGCAGTGTGCACGGGCAAACCCGAAAGATCGCAGGCGTCCTGCTCCAGGAAATGCAGGCGGGCGGCCACCAGGTCGAACTCATCGATTCCGGTAGCCTGGACGCCCGGGCCATCAGCCCCCAGGGATTCGATGCCATCATGGTGGGCGCGCCAGTCTACCGCTCCAGCTATCCCCGGGCCCTGCAAAGCTGGATCCGGCGGCACCGCCAGGAGCTGAGCCGCATTCCCGGCGCGTTCTTCTCGGTCTGCCTGGGCATCCTGCAAAAGAGCAATCCCCAGGCCCAGGCCGCCGAACGCAAGATCGCCGAGACCTTCTTCAGCTCCACGGGCTGGCGCCCGGCCACCTGGGAAATCTTCGCGGGCGCCCTGCCCTACACCCGCTACGGATTCCTGACCCGACAAATGATGCGCCTCATCGCGGCCCGGAGCGGAGGCGATGTGGATACCTGGCGCGACTTCGAATACACGGACTGGAAGCAAGTACGCCGATTCGCGCAGGATTTCCTGGTCCGCTTCAAAGCGCAGCGCCCTGATCTGGCCGCCTGAACGCCCAGGTCAGGAATGCCCCACGGGCTTGCGGGCGGTGCGCTCCTTTTGTGCTAGGATCGCGCTCCTATGCAGCTGCTGGGATGCATCCGGAAAAATTCGAGCTGGGTATCGTTCTTTGCGGGCGCGCTGGCCCTGGGCCAGGCCCTGACAGGCACAGCGCACGCGCAGGACCGCCCCTACATTTCGGTCGGCCAGGCCAAGACCAAGAAGTCCGTCATCGCGTTTCCCGAGGTCCGGACCGACGCCGCTTCGAGCGACACCGCGCGGACGCTCCATTCGGTGGTGTCCACCGACCTGGCCTTCATGGACCTGTTCCGGTTCCTCGACTCCAAGGCCTTCATCGAGAAGCCCGGCGCGGGAATCCAGACGGGCACCTTCCAGCTGTCCGACTGGAGCTCCATCGGCGCCGAGTTCGTGATCAAGACGCAGCTGGCGCGCACCGACCAGGCGCTCACGCTGGAAGCTTACCTGTACGACACGGCCGGAGCCAAGCAGGTGCTGGCCAAGCGCTATGTGGCCGCGCCCGGCGACAGCCGCACCTTGGCGCACACGCTGGCCAACGATGTGGTGCTGGCGCTGACCGGCCTGCCCGGCATCTTCCAGACCAAGCTGGTGGTGGCCTGCGCGAAGGGCGGAAAAAAAGAGCTCTACCTGATGGACTTTGACGGCACGAACGCCAAGCAGCTCACCAAGCACCGCTCCATCGCGTTCTCGCCGGCCTGGAGCCCGGATGGCACGCGCCTGGCCTACTCGCTGTTCACCAAGCGCCGCGACAACGTCAAGAACATCGACCTGTTCGAGCTGGACTTCCATACCAACACCATCCGCCTGCTGTCGAACCGCAAGGGCATCAACTCGGGTTCGGCCTACTCGCCTGACGGGCGCTCCATCGCGCTGACCATGAGCTTCCTGGGCAACCCCGAGATCTTCACGCTCGACCCCACCACCAGCCAGGTCACCCGCCTCACCAAGAGCTTCGGCTTTGACGTCGACCCCAGCTGGAGCCCCGACGGCAAGAAGGTGGCTTTTGTCAGCTCGCGCAGCGGCAACCCGATGGTGTTCTCGATGAACGCCGATGGCTCGAACGTGCAGCGGCTGACCTACGCAGGCCGGTACAATGCCTCGCCTTCTTGGAGCCCGCGCGGCAACAAGATCGCCTTCGCAGGCTGGCTTGACGGGCACTTCGACATCTTCATCATGAACCCCGATGGCTCGAACATCGAGCGCCTGACCCAGAACCAGGGCAACAACGAAGACCCCGCCATCAGCCCCGACGGCAACTTCGTGGCCTTCACTTCGAACCGGACGGGCGGCCAGAACATCTATGTGATGAACCTGGATGGCACTTTCGTGAAGCGCCTGACCTTTGGCCTGGGCAATTGCTCGGCACCGAAGTGGTCGAACCCCCCGAACCGGCAGTAAGACCAGATCGTCGGTTCGAACGCAGGGTGGGAACGGGTTAATTTTAATTCACCGCGTCATTCTGGTTGACCAAAAAGGTCCGGACTTAGTACACGCGCCTGCATGAAAAACGCGCTGCCCTTTCTGATGGCCCTGGTCCTGGCCCTGGTCACCCCTGCTCACGCCTCGAACCCCGCCCAGAACGGAGCATTTACCTTCAAGAACCCTGCTTTGGGCGCCAAGGTGACGGCCATCTTCAAGCAGAGCTGCACCAGCTGCCACGGCAATACTTCTCCGGCGGCAGACCTGAACGTCCTGGACTTCAAGAAGCTGGTCTCGGGCCAGAGCTCCTCGAACCTCAAGT
>CANFHS010000181.1 GCA_947446835.1 Bacteriovoracaceae bacterium | reverse complement strand
GAGGCTCGAAACCCCTTCCCGAGTGAAGACGCTTTCAACCAGGCCCAGGTTCTTGACCCGATGAAATCCATCCGAGTCGTAGGACAAGATTCCGGCTGCGTCCTGCCCGCGATGCTGCAGAACGGTCAGTCCCAGAAAAGCTTCCCGGGACGCATCTGGAGTGCCGATCAAACCCACGACGCCGCACATGATTTGGATCCCCGGTATAACACACGGCACCCCTTTTTTGCGGCAAGTAAACGCGCCGCAACATGGGTTTAAGCGCAGAATTTTCAGCTCTTTGCCAAAAAACTGGCGGACAGTTGAAACCCGAGAAACGAACCCTTACACTTCAGATTGAACCGGTCAGGCAGCCACACCTGCCCCACACGACCGACTTCAGGAGAACCCAGGAATGAGCCAGAATGGCAGCCCGGTCACCGGGATCATCGAAGAAGATCAGGTGATCATCGACTTTGGGAAGTACGAGGGGAAAAGCGTTTCCGAGATCGCCGAACTGGACCGGGCTTTTTACGACCGCCTGGCCACCGAAAAGGAAAACGGCGTGTTCGCCATCCGTCGCCACCGCGACAAGACCTTCCGCCTCTACATCAACCCGCTGTCGAATATCGATCAGTGAAATGATCGATCAGTGAAAAGGCAGATCAGTGAAAAGGCAGATCAGTGAAAAGGCAGATCAGTCAGTAGGTCTGAGCCTCAGACCTCATCTCGGACGACTTGGCCTGTTTCCAGGTCAAAGACTCCGGTGAACTCCTCGCTGGCGGGGCCTTCCATCAGCACAGACTCGCCCGGTCCGAACCACGAAATCTTGAGCGTTCCGCCCGGAAGCACCACGTCCACCTCGCCCGACACACGGCCCCCAGCCAGGGCGGCCACGGCTGCGGCGCAGGCGCCCGTCCCGCAGGCCCGGGTGAACCCGGCGCCGCGTTCCCAGACCCGCACGCGGATCCGGCGAGGGCCTTCCACCTGCACGAACTCCACGTTGGTGCGCTTGGGAAAACGGGGAAGTTTCTCCATCCAGGGTCCGATGGCCTCGACCGGAAACTCATCCAGTTGAGGCACGAAGATCACCGCATGAGGGTTGCCCATGCTGACCTCAAAGAACCGGATCGTACCGGGCCCGTCTTCCTGGCCCAGCACGTGCGGGCGCGGGTCGGCGGGAATCCGGGGCAGGGTCTGGCCTTCAAAAGCCGGCGTCACGTCCAGCTTTTCGCCCTGGTGCGCCCGCCCCTCGTCGTCAAAGCCTGAGCCCAGGTGCGGGGCGCCCATGTCGGCCGTCACAAAGCAGGGCGGCCGGATCATCAGCGATTTGGTGCCGGCCAGGGTTTCGACCGTGTAGAGGTCGCGGCCCGGATGCGGGCCGCGGCGGTGCAGGAACAGCCCGACCGCCCGGATGCCGTTGCCGCACATCTCGGCAATCGAGCCGTCGGCGTTGAAGATGTCCATCGCCGCGTCATGGGACCCCTGGGCCGGTGGCTTGAGCCACAGCAGCTGGTCGGCCCCCACGCCGCCCTGGCGATCGCACAGGCGGACCGCCATTTCGGGAGTGACCACCGGTGTCCGTGCCCGCTCGATGGAGCGCACCACCCCGAGGTCGTCGATCACCACAAAGTCGTTGCCCAGACCTTCCATCTTCAAGAACGGGAGCTTCATCACTTGGCCTCGGTGGCCGACTTACCATCCTGGCCAAAGCCCGTCTTGAGGGAATCGGCTTTTCTCTGCAGGGCCCGGATCACGGCCCCACAGTTCCGCTGGTTTTCGACGTTGATCTGGCTCTTGGCGGCGTCAAAGGAGGCACAATCCCGCTGGGCCTTGACCTTCATTTCTCTAACGCAGTTTTGCCCGCCCTGTGCGGCACATTCACCACGGGCCCAGACCGTCAACTCGGGGTCATCCAGCGGCACCCAGGTCTGCTTTTGCCGGCCGCCTTCGCCCACGGCCTTCTGCTGGCACTGCTGGGGCGGCACGCGGCTGTCACGGCACACCACGCCCAGGATTCCCGTATCCAGCGAGGACAAGGCGCGGGAGGAGAAGTTTCCGCTCGTGATCTGGCCCAGGTCGCTGATCAGCTTGTCCAGCGAGGAGTCGGAACCCCGGCACACATCCGTGCCGAAGCAGGCGCCCTCCGACAGCCTGTCCAGCTGGGTTCCCAGCGACTCCGCGATCCTGTCCTGGTGCTCGCTCTGGCACTGGCTGGCCAGGCCACGCAGCTTCTGGTCCGCCTCGGCGGCCTTACCCAGGTTCTCGGCCACCTTCTGGCTGGCCTCGCCGATGGCCTCGGTGCCGCCCTGGAACGTGTCACCGTTCACATCAAGCAGCGGCGGGGTCATCATCCCACCGATGAAATTGGCCAGGTTCTGGGGCGCCTTGACCAGCCCCGGACGCGACAGCTCGTCCTCCTGGTAATCGGGTTTTTCGGGATCCACGCTCTTGATCTGGATACCGCTCCGGACACCCAACGACGCCAGGGCCAGGTTCATGGCCTTCAGCTGGTTGGCGATCATCTGGCTCTTGGGCGAAAGCTGGGCCGCGATCTGCTGGGTGTAGGCCAACACGTTGCGGTTGGCCGTCTCGATGAATTTCTGCCGCATGGCCGTGACCCGGCCCTTTTCGTCCACCAGCTGCTGGTGCGTGTTCTGCAGCTGGGTCAGGCAGCCCTGCATCCCCGCGCAGTTCACCTCGAAGCCGTATTCCGGGCGCTTGGCCACCACGGCGACCTTCTGCAGCGAGGCGTCCGTGGTGCCCTGGAACAGGCCGCGCAGCTGCCCCTGCAGGTCGCGGAAGCAACCCAGCTGCTGCTTGGGGCTCAGGCTCGCGCTCTCGCAGGCCTGGGTCTGGAACGGCAGCTTGACCCCGGTCAGCGTCCGCATGGCGGCCGAGTACTGCTCGGCGTAGGTGCGCAGCTGAGTCACGAGCTGGGTATGCGTGCCGTCACGGAAGCGGTTCATGCCGTCGTAAAGACGGGTCACGAGCGAGCTCTTGCTCTTCTTTTCATCGATGATCTGCTGGCGGGCCTTGGCAAAGCAGTCGTCGACATAGAACATCAGGAAGTCGTGCAGGCTTCCCTTGGACGTGGCGCCCAGTGAGCGCAACGCCGTGCCGTACAGCGATTCCACGTCGGCCGCGGTCTTGATCCGGGCCTTGCCTTCGAAGGCCTGGGTCTCGAAATCCTCGAACTTGGCGGGAAGCGGGACGGTCTCGGGCAGGTCATTGAAGAGCTGGGTCAGGACAGCGTCGACCCGCTGGGACTTTCCGGTGGCGCGGGCCTTGTTCAGGCTGCTGATCTGGCCGCGGGCATCGGTGCCCTGCTGGCCCATGATGCACAGGATGTGATCGCGCAACGGGACGGGCTTGCCATTCTTCTCGCAAAGGAAGCGAGGTTCCACGCGATTGGCCAGGCACTGGCGCGCCAGCGAAGCCGTGCGCTGCTCGACCATCTGGTCCAGGGCCTGGCGATGGCTCTCGAAGTAATCCATCTGACCGACCAGGTCCTTTTCGGCCGAAGGCATGGCGTTGACCATGGCCTCGGTCGATGCGACGAGCTCCTGCAGGCCCTTCACGCCCGCGGCCGGATCGCCGTTGAGCTTGCGCAGCACCAGCTCGTCCTGGGCTCCGCGTTCATCGATCACGTCCTTGAGCTGCGAAGCCTGCGCCGCGATCCGCGAAAGCTCGGCGCCGTAGCCCGGCGGCGTTCCGCCGGGGCCGCCCTGCTGCAGGTACTGCAGCGCCTGGTTCATCTCCTGGCTCTGGCGGGCCAGGCATTCCATCTCGCCGCGGATGGCCTTCAGCTTGTTCAGCTTGCAGGTCAGCCCGGCGGTGGCCTGCTGGACGGACGCCTGCCGCTGCGCCAGCTGGAGCTGGAACGTGGGGCCGCCCAGGCTCTCGCAGGTCAGGCTCGAGGCATCCGGAACGGGCACCTCGGCGCACTCGTTCTGGATGGTCGGCAGCTGGGACTGGGCCAGCGAGGGCTGCGCCGCCGTGCCCTTCTTGCCGTCCTCAAAAACCTTCTGGAGCTGCGCGACCGGGTTCGCGGTGCCCGCAGCCGTCGGACTGCAGCTGGTGATGATGGAAGCCAGATTCGCGCCGCCCGTTCCGGGCTGAAAGCTCAGGTTGACGGCAGGCTGCGGGGTAACGCTGCCCGAACCGGCGGGGGCGGACGCGCCAGTCTGCGCGGCTGCCACGAAGGCACTCCAGGTCAGAGCCACGCCGGCGCTGCCCAGCGCCCAGCTCGCCCGGACTCCGGCTTTCCTGGCCGAGTCAGAGTTCTTCATGTGCATCCCCTCCTGGGTGCCTCACCCACCTTTTGATTCTAGCGGGTTATCGGGATTTGGGAAGGAACCGAAGGCCCCTTTTCGGCCCGAAAAGCGTCACGGTTCTGGCGCCCGCGGCCCGAGGCAAAAAAAAACCCACCTTCCGGCTTCGGCAGACCGCGTCGAGCGCGATCGCGAAACCGGAAGGTGGGCCTGAGCTTTGCCTTACGCCCGTTCAGCGGCCACTTCGCGGATGGCTTCCACGATGTGGTTCAGCTGCGGAACCGAGGCCATCTCGAGCGGATCGGCCAAGCCGATGCCCGGGATGTGCGCTCCGGCCAGCAGCCGGGGACGCGCTTCGAGTTCGTAGAACAGCTCTTCCACGGTGCGACGGATGAGGTGTTCGCCGAAGTTGGTCACCTCGAGCTCCTCGTTGACGAAGAGCGCGCGGCGGGTCTTCAGGATCGAACCCTTGATCATTTCCCAGTCGTACGGGAACAGCGTGCGCATATCGATCACTTCGACCGAGATGCCTTCCTCGCGGAGCTGGTCGGCGGCCTGGTTGCACAGACCGACGTGGCGACCGTAGGTGACCACGGTGAGGTGCTCACCCGAGCGGGTGAT
>CANFHS010000180.1 GCA_947446835.1 Bacteriovoracaceae bacterium | reverse complement strand
AGTGTTTCTTGGGGCCTTCATTTTGGCCGCGTTGATCTCGGTGCCCTTTGCCCGGGCCGAGCTGGTTTATGAAACCGAGGTTCAGCCCGCAGCGCGGGTGCAGGACCGTGAAAGTTTCCGGACCGTGGTGGGAGCTGCGCAGCGCTTTCCGGCGCATCCGGCCCCGGCCGAGCCCACCCAGCAGGTGGTGAGCGTGGCGCCTGCGGTTCCGCCCACCGCTCCGGTGGCGGCCGCGCCCGTGCCGCAGACGGTAGCCGTTGCCCCCGTGCAGCCGGTGGTCATGGCTCCGGCGGCAGTGGCCGAGCCGGCCGCAATCCCGGCCCAGACCGCGGCTCCCGTCGCGGCGGCCGAGCCCGAACTCCAGGGTTTGAGCAAGTCCGAGCTGATGCGCCGGGAGCGCGTCCGGGAAGAACTTCGGAACGAAGATGTGATCCAGGAACGCCTGGAAGAGCTCCGGTTGCGCGACGAGCGCCGCCGCAGTGAGCAGCTGCTGGGCGTGTCCGGCCTGACCAAGGCTCCGGCCGGTGTGGCCGCGCCGGAAGCCGTGGCACCGGCTCCGATGCAGGAGCAGATGGTGGCCGCTCCGGTCACCGAGCGCCCGGGCCAGCCGGCCCCGGTGATGGCGGCTCCGCTTCCCGTGGCGCCGATTTCAGCACCTACCGTGGCGGCCCCGGTGGCCCAGCCGATGACCTCGGCCCCTGCCGAAGGGGGAGGCTATGGCCGCTCCATGACCACGGTGTCGATGGATGCAGGCGAACATGCCGACAAGACCGTGATCCGCCTGTCGCCGCGTGCCGGCGTGTCGAGCATGGGGGGCTCGGATGGGCTTCTCAAGGTGTCGGGCCGCTACACCCTGGGTGTGGGCCTCAGTATCGAGGCTTCCGAGAACATGACCTTCGAGATGGGCTACTCGTTCAGCGAGTATGGCGTCTCGCTGGACGCGGGCAGCGGGTTTGCCTGGGCTTCGCCCACCGGCAATTACGAAACGCGTGCCCTGAAGCAGAACGTGGTCGACGCTGGCCTCAAGTTCTACCTGCTCGGGGCCGAGGCCAAGCTTCGTCCCTTCGTGGGCGGCGGCGCCGGCTGGCAGAAGAGCTTCCTGAACTACGACGACCGGTATCGCGGCTACTTCGGCCAGATGAATGGGACTGCCATCCAGGACTACTCGGCCTCGTCCTTTCTGGGCTACCTGAGCGGCGGCTTTGACGTCCGCATCAGCAAAATGGTCATCATCGGCACCCAGTTCCGGTACTACTCGGTGCTGAGCTCCAGCTCGGACCAGCAGGTGCCGTACAGCTCCATGTGGGGATTCCAGCAGTGGGGCGGGGGCTACGGCGCGGGCTCTGTTTTTGCTGACGTCGGGCATGAGCAGGCCGGCCAGCAGCTTCAGCGCTCGAGTTTCTACTCGATCCTGGGTAACGTGACCTTCACGTTCTGATCGGACCTCTTTTTCAGGAAACGGGGCGAGTTCTCAACTTTTTTTGAGAGCTCGCCCCGTTTTCTTTTAAGATGTTCGCAGCTTTGTCACCGCACTCTCCCGGGGAAAAATACATGTCCACTGCAGCTGCTGGTTCGATGGCTCCCGCATTCCGTCTGGAAGATCTCTCGGCCCGGTTCCAGGCCAAGATCTGGTCCCTGACCTTCGACCTGCCCGGCGAGAAGGTGAACAAGTTCAGCCAGCAGGCCCTGAACGAGCTTCGCGACCTGTTTCCGAAGCTCGAGGAGATGGGCAAGCGGGGCGAGGTGGACGCCCTGGTGCTGATGTCGGGAAAGCCCGGAATCTTCATTGCCGGCGCCGACATCGAGATGATCCGCGCGGCCCGCACCGAGGACGCGGCCCGGGAGCTGTCGCGCCTGGGGCAGAAGATGCTGGATGCCTGGGAAGACTTGCCGTTTCCGACGGTCGTGGCCATTCAGGGGGCGACGATGGGGGGCGGCTGTGAGCTTTCGCTGGCGTCGACCGCCATCGTGATGTCCCAGGACCCGGCTGCGCGGATCGGCCTGCCTGAGGTGCTGCTGGGGATCATCCCGGGCATGGGCGGTTGCGTGCGTCTGCCCCGTCGCGTGGGGCTGGCCACCGCGCTGGATATGATCCTGACGGGCAAGACCCTGAACGGTGAGCGAGCCGTGAAGGCGGGCCTTGCGGATGCGTGCTTGCCTGCGCCTGCGTTCCACGAGTCGGCGTTGCGCTGGACGGTGGCCAACCTGGGCAAACTGAAGGCAGGCGTTCGACTGGGCAAGGAGCCCAAGCTGGGCGGCATGGGGGGACCGATCGGAACCGCGCTGGAAAAGACCCTGGTCGGGCGTCGCATCGTGCTCAGCAAGGCGCGCGAGGGCGTGATGAGCAAGACCCGGGGCCATTACCCGGCACCCCTCGAGGCCATCCAGGTCCTGGCGGATACGTCGGCGTCCTACGGCCCGCGTCTGCGCGGGCGGGCGCGCGAGCGGGCCATGGAGCGCGAGGCGCAGGGTTTTGGCAAGTGCGCCGCCACCTCGGTGTCCAAGAACCTGATCCGCGTCTTCTTCCTGACCGAGTCGGTGAAGAAGTCCAGGGGTCTGCCTCCAGGCTCCGCAGCCCAGGCCCGCACCGTGCATGCCGGTGGTGTGCTGGGCGCCGGCGTGATGGGCGGTGGGATCGCCCAGCTCCTGGCCGACAAGGGGATTTCGGCTCGCATGAAGGACCTGGCCGCACCGGCCCTGGAGACGGGCCTCAAGCAGGCCTCCCGGCTTTTCCTGAAAAACGTGCAGCGCAGGAAGATCAACCTGCGCCAGGCCCAGCAGAAGATGAACCTCATTGCGCCCGTGACCGACTACTCGGGCTTTGGCGCAGTGGACGCGGTGATCGAGGCCATCGTCGAGAAGATGGATATCAAGCAGAAGGTGCTGGCCGAGCTGGAGGGGCAGGTGTCCGACACCTGCGTGATCGCCTCGAATACCTCTTCGCTATCCATCACCGAGATGCAGACTGCGCTCAAGAATCCGGGCCGTTTCGGAGGAATGCACTTCTTCAATCCGGTGGCCAAGATGCCCCTCATCGAGGTCATCCGTGGGGCCGAGACCACGGATGAAACCGTGTCGACGCTGTTCCAGCTTTCCAAGCAGCTGGGCAAGTCGCCCATCGTGGTCAAGGATTCGCCGGGCTTCCTGGTCAATCGCCTGCTCATGCCCTACTTGAACGAGGCGACCTGGCTTCTGTCCGAGGGGATTCCCATTCCGCGGCTGGATCGGGTCATCCTGGACTTTGGCATGCCCATGGGGCCGATGGAGCTGATCGACGAAGTGGGCCTGGATGTGGCCGAAAAAGTGGCCCACATCCTCCACGATGCCTTCGGCAAGCGCGTGGATCCGGCGCCCCTGAACGTGAAGGTGGTGCAGGCGGGTCGTCTGGGCAAGAAGACGGGCAAGGGACTTTATGAGTACGATGCCCAGGGCCGGAACAAGACGCTCAACGACGAGATCTACGCTATCCTGGGGGTGTCGCCGCACAACGACTCGGTGACCGCTGAAGAGATCGTCGATCGCTGCGTGCTGCCGATGATCAACGAAGCGTCGCGCTGCCTGGAGGAAAAAGTCGTAGCCACGGCGGATGACGTGGACCTGGGCATGATCATGGGCACGGGCTTCCCGCCCTTCCTGGGGGGGCTGCTCCGGTACGCCGATTCGCTGGGCGCCGCCCGTGTGGTCGACAAGCTTCGAACCTACGAGAAGCGCTTCGGTGAGCGGTTCTCGCCGGCTCCGATGCTGCTGGAAATGGCCGCGCGTGACGGCAAGTTCCACCAGGACTGATCGCGTGCGGAAGAAGGGCCTGCCTCTCGGAATGGTGCACCACCTCTGGTCCAGTCCCTGGACCGGCTGGGTGGGCGTGCGCTACCTGAAGTCCAAGAAGAACAGCCGTTTCCTGAGCTTCATTGCCATGATCTCGGTGCTGGGGGTTGGCCTGGGAGTTGCCGCCATGGTGGTGGTGCTGTCGGTGATGGACGGCTTCGAGGCACAGCTCAAGAAACGGCTCATGAGCTCGGACCTGCATGTGCTGGTCACTCCCGGAGCCTCGGTTCCCGGGTTTGACCAGGGCTACATTCCGCAGAGCGCGCTGCCCGAGACCCAGGTCAAAGCCTTTCAGGCGGCGCACCCCGAAGTGGTGGCTTTCTCGCCCATGGTGACGGCCGAAGGCATCTTGCGGACCGGCAAGAAGGTGGCCGGAGTCGAGGTCAAGGGCGTGGGTCCTGAGCGCCTGGCACGTCTCAAGGCGCAGGGCGTGGAGGAGGCCGAAGAGCACCTGCTGGTGCAGCATGATGGGCCGACGGCCACGCGCCTGCCAGGCCTGTGGCTGGGCCAGGAGCTGGCCTTCGAGCTGGGCGTCATTCCCGGCGACATCGTGTCGCTGGTTTCGCCGACCGAGATGGAAGGCCCGATGTCGTCGGTGCCGCGCCTGCGGCGTTTCGTGGTGGAAGGCATCTACCATTCGGGCATGCCCGAGCAGGAGCTGCACAACGTGTTCGCGGCCGACACGGCTGTCAGGTCTTTCCTGCGCCGTTCGGACGTGCTCTCGCAGTGGGAAATCACGCTCAAGGACTTTGACCGCGCCGACGAGGTGGCGGCTGATCTCCGGGCGCAGTTCCCCGGGTTCGTGGCGCGCGACTGGATGCAGCTCAACGCGCACCTGTTTGCGTCGCTCCGCCTGGAGCGCATTTCCATGTTCGTGATCCTGGCTTTCATCATCGTGGTGGCGTCGTTCAACATCGTGACGACCTTGACCCTGATGGTGCTGGAAAAGAAGCGCGAGATCTCGATCCTGAGGGCCATGGGCGCTCGCGCCGGCCAGGTCGCGGCGATCTTCCTCTGGGAAGGGATCCTGATCGGAGTGGGCGGCATCGGCGGGGGATTGACCCTGGCCT
>CANFHS010000179.1 GCA_947446835.1 Bacteriovoracaceae bacterium | reverse complement strand
TTTCGAGTTCATCGGCATCTTGAAAATCCCCTTTCTGGGGATGAACTTTTGCACGATGCGGGCCAATGGGCGCCCGGCACCCGGAAACGGGTGCGCGGTCCGGGGGCTCAGCTGAACTTTCCGATGCTGACCTGGGGTCCTTGATCCGCCCCGTGAGCGGCCAGGATCGAAACCTGCTGGGCAATCCTCCGGGCCAGCTCGCGCAGCGATTCGGCCACCTCGGAGCGGGGCTGACGGAGCACGATAGGCACTCCCTCGTCACCCCCCTCGCGCACCGCCTGGACGATGGGCACTTCGCCCAGGAAGTTCAGGCTGAACTTCTTGGCCAGAAGCTTCCCGCCATCCTTGCCGAACAGGTGATGGCGCTTGCCCGAATCATCCTGGAAATAGCTCATGTTCTCGACGATGCCGAGCACGGGAACCCGCACCTTTTCGAACATGTGGAAGGCCTTGCGGACGTCCTGCATCGACACTTCCTGCGGCGTGCTCACCAGCACCGCGCCGGTCACCGGCACCAGCTGGGCCAGCGAAAGCTGCACGTCGCCGGTCCCCGGGGGCATGTCCACCACCAGGTAATCCAGATCGCCCCATTCCACCTTGTGGCAGAACTGGTTCACCACGCTGTGGAGCATGGGGCCCCTCCACACCAGCGGCTGATCGCCCTGGATCAGGAAGCCCATGGACATGACCTTCACCCCGTGGCTGGTGGGCGGAACGAAGATTTCGCCCCGCTGCGGATCGTTCTCGATCCGGGGCTGCTCGGTCACCCCCATCATGGTGGGGATGTTGGGACCATAGACATCGGCGTCCATCAGCCCCACCCGTGCGCCTTCGAGCGCCAGGGAGGTTGCAAGATTCACGGCCATGGTGCTTTTCCCAACGCCACCCTTGCCACTCGAAACGGCGATGATGTGCTTCACGCCCGGGATGGCATTGGACCCCTGGGGGGCTCCCACCCCGGCGGTCCGGCCCCTCACCTGGGCGTCCATCTTGACGTCCACCGCGGTCACCCCGGCCACGCCCTTCACGGCGGCCACCACCTCGGACTCGATCTGGGCCTTGAGGGGGCAGGCCGGCGTGGTCAGGACCACCCGGAGCGATACCCGGCCGTCGCCGGCGACCACCAGGTCCTGGATCATGCCCAGGCTGACCAGATCGCGACCCAGGTCGGGGTCCTTGACGGTGGAAAGGGCGCTCAGAACGGCTTCGGACGTGGGTTTGGACATGCCCCCGTTTCTCGCTGATTCCTTCGACTTTGGCAATGCGAGACCCGGCGTCCTGGGGTACCAGTCTGCCCATGAAGCCGGAAAAAACCCTCGAATCGAACGTCCGCTCCATCCTTGAGCTGCTGGGTGAAGACCCGGAACGCGAAGGCCTGAAGGATACCCCCAAGCGGAACGCCCGGGCCCTGCAGTTCCTGACCTCGGGTTACCAGGCCGACTTCGACAAGATCGTGGGCCGCGGAGTCTTCCAGCAGGACTCCAGCGACATCGTCATTGTCCGGGACATCGAGCTGTTCTCGCTTTGCGAGCATCACCTTTTGCCCTTCTTCGGCAAGGCCCACGTGGCCTACATTCCCAACGGAAAGATCATCGGCCTTTCCAAGATTCCCCGCATCGTCGACGCCTACGCGCGACGCCTCCAGGTGCAGGAGCGCCTCACCAGCCAGATCTCCAATCACCTGATGGAGCTGCTCAAGCCCCAGGGCGTGGCGGTCATCATCGAATCGCTCCACCTGTGCATGATGATGCGCGGAGTGGAAAAGCAGTCCAGCACGACCGTGACCAGCTCCATGCTGGGCGTGTTCCGCGACGACGCGCGCTCGCGGCAGGAGCTCCTGTCCCTGCTGGGCGGGCTGGGCAGCACCCACGGCGGCCGACGCTGACGCGGCTGGCCCGGGGTTTTCGGGCGTTCCTGCGGTGCATGAGGGTCCGCGGTTTGCAGCCGCCCCGGCCCGATGCTTGCCGCCGCACTGACCACGCAGATCGCCCTGGCTTCCAAATACATCACCGATGGATTCAAGATCGGCGGAGACAATCCGGTCTGGCACCTGTCGGCAGAACTGGCCACGCCGCTGGACGGAATCTCGCTGCAGTTCTGGTCGGCGCTCCAGGTCAATCGCGCCAACCAGTCCTATGACGAGCTGGACGCGATGGTCCGCTACGCCCACACTTTCCTGGGCGACAAGCGTCTGGCCGTCAACGTCCACGGCTTTGCCGACTACTGGGTGTACCCCAAGGCCACGGTTCCATCACTCCGCGGAAACAAGCTGCAGGCCGGGGTTTCGCTCACGAACCTCCTGGACTCACCGCAAAGCTGGCTGGTACCGAGCTACAACGTCTTCTACTGGCTCTATTGGGACCGCGGCCAACGCACCAGCTACCAGGGGGGCGCGAGGCACGAGCTGGGTCTGCAGTACATCCGCACCTTGCCGCGCCTCATTCCGGGAACCGACGCCCAGAGCGCCGCAGTGGGAGGCACCCTCAATTACAACGACGGCGCGTTCCGGGTGCGTCCCGGCTGGACGCATTCCACTGCCCACGTGGGAACGACGGTCAGCGCCTGGGGCTGCCAGTTCTCGCTGAGCGTGGACCGTCAATGGTCTTATGAACCCAGCGTCAATCCCGAGAACGAACTTTGGTCGACGTTTTCCTTCAGCAAGACGTTCTGAGGCGCACGCGCCCGGTCGTCTTCTGCTCGCGCTGACGCTGCTCCTGCAGCTGCTGACCGGGTGCGCGCTTCCTGCCGGCGACGGCGCGCCCGGCGCCTCGGCACGCTCCATCCCCCCCGGAGCCATGGCACTGCTCCTGGGCGGAAACGGAACCTGGCGCGGCGAACTCGACTCGCTCGAAAAGATCCTGGCCGAGCACCAGGTCCCGTCCGCGGAAATCTACCCGAGCGACCTGGAGTCCATGACACTCGACCAGCTGTCGCAATACCGGCTCATCATCATCCCCGGAGGCGACGGGCCCACCATCACCTCGCAGCTCAGCGCGCGCAGCCACGCCAAGATCCGCGAAGCGGTGCAGGTGCGAGGCATGAGTTACCTGGGCTTCTGCGCGGGCGCATGGATTGCCGTCGCGCCCGCGCCGCTACCAGGCCAGGATGTGTCCTACGGACTGGGCGTGGTGAGCGGGCCCGTGCAGGAACAGACGTCGATGTTCAAGAAAGGTCTTCATTTTGCGCTGGTGCGGGCCCCGCTCTGGGACGGCTCCGTGCGCGACCTGCTCTGGTGGGGCGGGCCAATCACTCCCGAGGTTCCCGGAGGCGTGCTGGCCAGGTACGAGGACGGAACTCCCGCCATCACCCAGCTCCGTTCGGGCCAGGGCTTCGTCATCCTCTCGGGCCTGCACCCGGCGGCCGGTCGCGAGGTCACCGATTCGCTGGGTCTCGAACCGCGCGAAGGAAATTCGCTGGACTACGCATGGCAGCTTCTCGAAGCCGCGCTTTCCCAGGTTCCCATCGCTCCGCACCTGCCGAAAAACGGCTTCAACCTTGCAATCGGGGCCACGCCATGAATCGAAAGATCTACATCAGCGGAATGAACTCTGGTCAGAACCCGGCATCCGGTCTGGGAATCACCCGATGTATCAAGCGGGCGTTCCCGGAACTCACAGTGGTCGGCGTCGACCACTGGCAAGGGAGCACGGGACTTCACGACGCCGAAATCGACGACGTGCTGCTGCTGCCCCAGTGGGCCCAGATCGACACGCAGGCCCACGTCGACCGCGTCCGCGGAATCCTCGACGAGGGCCACCTGTGGATCTCGTCGCTGGACATGGAAGTGCACTGGCTGGCGGAGAACCTGGGAACGCACCCGCACCTGCTGGCACCCGCCACCCCGGCCCTGGAGGTGACCTCCAAACCCGCCGTCCGCGCCATCGAGCACATGGACTTCCGGGTACCGGAATGGATCCCCGCCGACGGCACCGATACGGACCTGCACGCATTCCTCCGCCACAAGGCCTGGAACTGCTGGCTGAAGAGCCCCTACCATGATGCCCGTCGCATCACCTCGTGGGGCACCTTCACCGCCGCGCGCACGGTGATGAGCCAGAACTGGAAGACCTCCCGGCTCTTCCTCCAGAAGAACGTCCTGGGCCATGAGGAGACCATCGCCTTTGCCGCCTACCAGGGGCAGCTCCTGGGCGCCATCCACATGCAGAAGCGCCAGATCACTCCGGAAGGAAAGACCTGGGCTGGACGCGTGAACGCCCTGGAGCCGTCGATGTTCCGGCAGCTCTCCGAGATGACCCGCACCATCGGCTGGAACGGGGGCGGCGAGCTGGAGTTCGTCAGGGATCCGGACGGCCAGAAGTGGATCATCGAGTGCAATCCCAGGTTCCCGGCCTGGATCTTCGGGGGCGCCCTGGGCGGACTGAACCTGCCCGCCAAGCTGGTGTCGCGCGTCCTCGGGCTGCCCTTCCTCGAGACCCGGAACAGCTACCCTCTCTTCACCCGCGTGGTGCAGGAGATCCCGGCCAAGGAGGCCGTCGGTATTCCGAGCCTCCCCGATCCGAGCTCGACCGTGTGGACCGCGGACGGCAAGAAGGGCAAATCCGGCCCCTCGTTCAGCTCGTTCATTCCGGACCTGGAGAGCCAGGAAAATGCCAAGGACCGGCCCAACGAGCCGGTGCCCATGCTGATGGCGCAGGATCTCCAGCAGGCCACCGAGATCTTCACGGACAACACTCCGGCGCGGGTGCACCTCCCCTCCTGGACCCGCGAGCGCTTCGAAAGCCTGGCCCGGCGGGTCCGCAAGGCATCGCAGGCCAAACCGCGCATCCGCATCGGCTACAGCGTCAAGACCAGTCCGACCGACCATCACCTGGCCCTGGCCCGGGAGTCCGGCTTCCTGGCCGAATGCATCAGCCAGATGGAGGTGCATCGCGCCATCCAGTCGGGCT
>CANFHS010000178.1 GCA_947446835.1 Bacteriovoracaceae bacterium | reverse complement strand
CCCAGAACTTGGGCTCGATGGCTCCCACGGCGATCCGCTGTCCGTCGCGCGAGCGGTACACCCGGTAACAGGGATGCTGCCCGGTGATCAAGGTATTCCCGGGCCGGGGCACGACGCCCGTGCGCAGGTACTCTGAAGCATGCTTGCTCTGGGCGCCCAGCAAGGTCTCCATCATCGAAACCACGAGGCGCCGGCCCGGCGCGGCGCTCCGGGCCTGGTGGTCCAGCCCGGCCACGAGCCGGAAGGCAGCCTCCGTGCTGGCCAGCAGGTCGGCCAGCGGCAGGCCCGGCAAGCCCTCCACGAGGGACAGGGTGCCCGAAAGAGCCTGGAAATTCAGGTCATGCGCTGGGCGGTCCCGATCGGGGCCTTCCTCCGGAAAGCCCACGAGGCTCAGGATCTGGAGCCTGGGGTTGATGGCGTGCAGGGTGGCCTGGTCCAGCCCGAGACGCGCCTTGGTGGCCGGCCGGTAGCCCTCGATCAGCGCGTCGGCTTGCCGCACCAGCGCCTCGAACCGGGGACGATGCGCCGGATCGGCCAGGTCGAGGTCCACTGGCTCCTTGAGGGAGTTCAGGTCCTCGTAATAGGCGCCCGAGCCCAGGTTCCGGGCAGGATCGGGGCGTCGCGAATTTTCGATCTTCAGGACGCGGGCGCCCTGCTGGGCCAGCAGTTTTCCCGCGAACGGGCCAGGCAGCAGCACCGAGCAGTCCAGGATCGTTCGACCCGACAAAGGGCCGGAAATCGGCTTCATATGGTACAACCGCATACCATGAACGGGAAAATCGCGCTGATCACGGGAGCGGGCCGAGGCATTGGAGCAGCGACGGCGCTGAGGCTGGCCAGGGCGGGCGCCCGGGTGTGCCTCACGAGCCGCACCCGGTCCGAGCTGGAGCAGGTGGTGGCCCAGATCCGCTCCTCAGGCGGAGCAGGCGCCCAGGCGCTGGCCGTGGAATGCGACGTGGGGGATCCGGCCGCGGTTGCCAGGTTGTTTGACCGCATCGAGGCTGAGCTGGGGACGCTGGAAATCCTGGTCAACAACGCGGCTGTGGCCCAGGTCGAGGCGTTCGAGGCAGTCACCCAGGCCAGCTTCGAGCAGTCGGTCGGGGTGAACCTGCGCGGCCCGTTCTTCTGCAGCCAGGAGTTCTTCAAGCGGAGGCGCAAGGCGGGCCTGAAGGGCGGAGCGATCGTGAACCTGGGTTCGCTCGGGGGAATTTCGGGCACTCCCAAGTTCAAGGGTCTGGCCGCCTACACCATGACCAAGGCGGGCGTGGTGGGGCTGACCGAGGCGCTGGCCGTCGAGGGTCGCGAGCTGGGCATCCGGGTCAACTGCGTGGCTCCGGGTGCGGTGGATACGGTGATGCTGCGCAAGGCCGCACCCCACCTGAAGACCGAGACACTTCCCGAGCATGTGGCCGAGAGCATCTGGTTCTTCTGCAACGAGGCCAGCTCTCCCCAGGTCACGGGCGCGACGCTGCCCATCTACAGCAATCTTTGAGGTCACCATGAACCCGATCGTCTACATCACCCGGCGAGCCACCTTCTCGGCGGCCCATCGCCTGCACAGCTCCAGGCTTACGGATGTGGAAAACGCCCAGGTTTTCGGCAAGTGCAACAACCCGGCCGGGCACGGGCACAACTACGTGATCGAAGTGACCCTCCGGATGCCCATGGATCCGCGCACCGGGATGGCGATGAACCTGGTGGACGTGAAGAACACCATCGAGGCTCAGGTGTGCGCGGTGCTGGACCACAAGCACCTGGAGCACGACACCCCTTATTTCAAGGACCTGCCGTCGACCGCCGAGAATCTCTCGGTCGTGTGCTGGAACTTGCTCAAGGCCCACTTTCCCGAGGGGAGCCTGCATGAGGTCCGGGTCATCGAGACCGAGAACAATTCGGCCTTTTATCGCGGCGAGTGATCAGCCCTTTTTCATGAAGACGATGAACTGCTTGCGCTGCTGTTCGGCCACGTAGTCCTGGATGAAGCGCTGGTCCGCATCCGCCATTCCGATGAAGAGCATGCCGACCTTGCCGCCCGAGTAGCGCCCGCCCGAGGGCAGCTTGGAGGCGTGGCGGACCTCGGCCGCGCAGGAGATGCGGCGGTTGGCCAACGGAAAGCGGATCTCGGGGATCACCCGGCCTGCGGTGAAGTAGACCAGGTCGGCCTCCTCCACCAGGATGGACAGGCCACCCACGCTGATATCGAGGGCTTTCCGTTGCAGGCAGTGGTCTGGAAAGAAGCTCTCCAGGAGCTCCACCTTGATCAGGTAGCCATCCGGGGGTGGGACGCGGATGTCGCGGCGGCGCTGCACCTTGTAGAGGGTCACCGGCAGCTTGAACTTGAGCGCGCCCGGGATGGCTTCCAGGAACTCGGCCTCGAAGAAGATGTTTGCCCGCGGCAGGGACATGGAGAAAAAGCAGCAGGCGCCCGGAGAAGCCTGAAGCTCCTGTTGCAGGCCTGCGACATCGAAGTCCTTGGGGCAATGGAACTGGAGGGTCTGGTCCGAGCTCTTGAAGAGGGTGCAGTAGGTCTGCAGCGCTCTTCCCTTCTCACGGGTCCAGATCATGGCCGAGCACGAACCGGAGGCCGCCTCCCTCAGGAAGTTCATGGCTTCCTTGGGGTCGTCTACCGGCTGGAACTTCCGATCCGGATCGCTGGCGTTCTCAGACAATCGTGACTTTGCGGAGCAGATCCATGTCCTGCAGCGCCTTGCCGGAGCCGCGCACGACGCAGGTCAGCGGGTCCTCGGCCAAGGCGACCGGCAGACCGGTCTTTTCCTTGATCAGGATATCGAGGTTGGACAGCAGGGCGCCGCCGCCGGCCAGGATGATGCCGTTGTCGACGATGTCGGCTGCGAGCTCGGGCGGAGTGCGCTCGAGGGCGGTCTTGATCGCCTCGACCACGGCCGATACCGGCTCGGCCAGGGCGTCGCGGATTTCCTCGGAGTTCACCTCGATGGTCTTGGGTGCGCCCGAGATCAGGTCGCGACCCTTCACTTCGTAGGTCTTCTCTTCTTCGAACGGATAGGCGCAGCCGATGGACAGCTTGATCTGCTCGGCCGTGCGCTCGCCGATGAGGAGCGAGTACTTGCGCTTGATGTAGTTGACGATGGCTTCGTCGAACTTGTCGCCGGCGACCCGCACCGAGCGGCTGTACACGATGCCGCCCAGCGAGATCACGGCCACCTCGGTGGTGCCGCCGCCGATGTCGACGATCATGTTGCCCGAAGGCTCGCGGATCGGGAGGCCTGCGCCCAGGGCGGCGGCCATGGGTTCCTCGATCAGGAACACTTCACGGGCGCCGGCGGTCTGGGCCGACTCCTTGACCGCGCGCTTCTCGACCTGCGTGATCCCGAAGGGGATGCAGATGATGATGCGCGGGCGGATGAACGAGCGGCGCTCGGAAGCCTTCTGGATGAAGTACTTGAGCATGGACTGGGTGACCTCGAAGTCCGAGATCACGCCGTCGCGAAGCGGGCGGATGGCCTGGATCGAACCGGGCGTACGGCCCAGCATGTCCTTGGCTTCCTTGCCCACCGCCAGCACGCGGGTCTGCCCGCGGGCGTTGCGGTGGATGGCCACCACAGACGGCTCGTTGATGATGATTCCCTTGTCACGCACGTAAACCAGCGTGTTCGCGGTTCCAAGGTCGATGGCCAAGTCGTTTGAGAAGAAATCCAGGATCCGTTTCAACATATCACCACTTGTAGTGCCGGATGTGCTCGCCCCGGGTGGCAATCTCGCTCATGGATTTGATCCCGATCTCGAGATGAAGGTCCGTGAACTCGCGGAACACCGCCTTGGCCGACTTCTTGGTCTTGATCCCGTTCCTCTGGAGCGGAAGGTCGGACACAAGGAGAAGGGCACCGATCGGTACCTTGCTGGCGAAGCCCGCGATAAAGAGAGTCGCAGTTTCCATGTCGATTGCCAAGGCCCTCTCCTCATAAAGTTGGGCCTTGAACACGTCATCGAACTCCCAGAACCGGTAGTCGGTCGTGTGGACCACGCCGGTCCGGTAGTCGTGCCCCTTTTCGACGATGATCTCGGACACGAACTTCTGGATCTTGAAGGTGGGGAGTGCCGGCACCTGGGGCGGCAGGAAGTGGCGCGAGGCCCCTTCGTCGCGGATGGCGGCGGTCGGCAGCACGAAGTCGCCGACCTTGAGCGAGCGGTGCAGGCCTCCGCACATGCCGAGCAGCAGGACGGCCTTGGGGTCGACCGTCGAAAGGGTCTCGATGATCAAGGCCGCTGTCGGCGAGCCGATCGAGAAGTCCACGATCGACACGTCGGCCGAATCGCTGTGGACCACCTGCATGGCCGAGCCCTTGGTCTTCTCGTCGCCGCAGATGGTGTGGAAGCGATCGAGGTAATACTCGAAGTTCGTCAGGATGATCTGCTTGCGGAAGCGCTCGACCGGAGAGCCGGTGTAACGCTCCAGGATGTCGCGGGCGATCTTGGCCTTCTTGTCGTTGGCGTAGATCCGATTGGAATTCGGAATGAGGTACGGATTTCCAATCAAGCCCGGCGGCAGCTTGGTGACGGTTTTTCTGGTTTTTCGTTGCACGGAGCGAGCTTACCGAGACAGCCCTTCCAGGACAAGGAGTTAGACGGGGGGTAGGCGAACCCGACGCCCTGTGTTAGCTGACAGAAGATGTCTGCCCGTCGCCGCAAACGACCCCGGGGGTTGACCATGGGTCGCTTCACCTTGGGTCTGGGTCTGGGGACCGCCGCCCTGCTGGTCTTTTTGGGCTGGGCGGGCTGGAGGGCGTTCACCGCCGAGTTTCCGGACGTGGCCCGCCTGAAGGCGCAATATCCGGTGGTCATTTACCGGGGACCCGGGAATCCGTTCGAGGTCCGCCTCCAGAAGGTGCGCCCGGCGTCCTGGACTCCGGTGGGCCAGGTGTCCACGGCCGCGGT
>CANFHS010000177.1 GCA_947446835.1 Bacteriovoracaceae bacterium | reverse complement strand
GGAAGACCTGGCGCGCATCGCGCGCGCACAGGTCGTGGCGCCACCCCGCCGCCTGGTGGGCAGCCATGCGGATCGTCCGGACCGGTTCGAGAGCCTGGCCCGGTGGCTCGAGGCCGAGCTGCCACGGCTGGATGCACTGGTGCTGAGCGCTGACCAGTGGCTGTACGGCGGACTCATCCAGTCGCGGAAGCTCGACCTCCCGACCCAGGAGGCGCTGCAGAGGCTGGAACGCCTGGCAGGGATCCTGGCGTGCCATCCGCGGATTCCGGTCTACGCTTTCCACGTGCTGCTCCGACTGACGGTGACAGTGAACGCAGCCCAGTCGGAAGACGACTGGCGGAACATCTTCGATTACTCGGTCTGGGCCGGAAGACCCGGCCATCCGGAAGCCGAGGCGCGCCTGACCGAGCTGCGCGCGCGAATCCCCGAGGCCCTGCTGCAGGAGTACCTGGAAGTGCGACGCCGGAACCACTCGGCCAATCTGGCGCTGGTCTCCCTGGCGTCTCATCTGCGCTTCGCCTGGTTCGGACAAGAGGACTGCGCCGAGCACGGTCTGCACCGGCCCGAAAAGGCGCGTCTCCAGCAGGCCATCGACGCCCTCCCCGCCGAGCAGCGCGCCCGCTTCCTGGTCCTGACCGGAGCCGACGAGCTGGGCGCCCTGGGAGTGATGCGGGCGCTGATGGAGCGCCACGGCGTGAAGGAAGGCAGCTGGGAGCTTCCGGTGGCCGGCCTCTCGGACCCCGCGCTGGAGCGCGTTTCAGCCTACGAGGACATTCCGGCCCTCCAGAACCTGGAGCTCCACTTCCGCCCTTCGGCCTACCGGCCCGTCGCGACGTCAGCGGACCGCGCCGGTGCGGGCTGTGTCCGCCTCTTCCCGTTCGGGCCCGAAGGCCAGGGCGACCTTTGCTTCACTCCCGCGCCCACTCCAGCCGCGGGATCAGCACAGGACCTGAGACTCCAGGCGTTCGTCGACACCTTCCGGCCCGGGGACGCCCTGCTCGACCTGAGCCACGGGAACGGCGCCGATCCCACTCTCATTGGGGCCCTGGCTGAGCGCCTGCCCCTGGGCGGACTCCGGGCGTTTTCCGCCTGGAACACCACGGGCAACCGCCTGGGCACGTTGGTGGCCCACCTCTCGGTGGCCGAGCTGGCCCGCCGTGCCGGCACCTTCGATGCCGAAGCGGACCGGTTTTACCTCGAGTCCCAGCTTCTGGACCACGCCGCCTACCAGGCGCAGGTCCGAAGCGAGCTGGGCACCTTGGCCCGGGCGCGCGGATGGAACATCTGGGCCCTGCCCATCGAAGGGTGGAAGGAACTCTCAGCCGAGGCCGACCGGAGACTCCAGGCCCTGGCCCGGAAGCTGGGCCTGCGCCACCGCTTCCGGGCCAGCCTGCCTTGGCCAAGGCTGTTCGAGGTTTCGATCAGGCGGCAGTCCGGCGATCCCGGATCCGGGCCTTGACCTTGCGGAGCAGGTCATCGCTCATTTCCTTGATGCCGTGCTCCTTGTCCGCATGTTCGCGCACGTTGCGGACGACCTCTTCCTCGTCACGGCCCTGCGTTTTCCAGTCGCAATCCACGCCCACATCTTTGCAAGCAAAGGTCTTCATCGGGAACCTCCAAGGGTTGAACCCCAGAGGTGCAAATGACATGCGCTGGGTGACTTGCTAGCTTGGGGTCATGAGCCGAACCCTGCCCGCTGCTGCCTGGATCGATGCGCATTGCCACCTGGCTGACCCGCGCCTGGACGCCTGCCGGGACTCCTGGCTCCAGGACGCCCAGGCCGCGGGCATCGGCGAGTTCATCCAGGGTGGCGTGGGGCCGGACGACTGGGACCGCCAGGCAGCCCTGCTGCGAAGGCCGCCGGGAAGCCCGGGCCGCTTCCACCCGGTTTACGGCCTGCACCCGGTCTGGGTGGCCGAGCACGGGCGGGAGGCGGCCGAGGCCGCCCTGCAGGCGCTGGCCGGACGCCTCCGGGCCGGACGGCCCACAGGGCTGGGCGAGGTCGGACTCGACCACCGGGCCCGGATCGACGCTTCCACGCATGAACTGCAGCGCGAGTTCTTCGAGCGGCAGCTGGCGCTGCCAGAGGGCCGCGATCTGCCGCTGGTGCTGCATGTGGTGCGCGCCCACGAGCCCGCCCTGAAGGTGCTGGAGGCCGCCCGATCCCACCGAACCCTGGGAGGCATCGTCCACGCCTACACCGGCGGCTGGGAGCTGGCCCGACGCTACCTGGACCTGGGATTTTCGATCTCGGTGGGGGGCAAGCTCTGTTTTTCTACCGGTTTTGAAAAAATACGCCGGGCTGTGGTAAGGATTCCCGCCGATCGATTGGTCCTTGAGACCGACTGCCCGGACCAGCCTCCTCCTGCCTACGAAGACCGCCTGAACGAGCCCAGAAGCCTCCTGGAGGTGGCCCGGACGGCAGCGGGGCTCCGGGGCGAAAAGCCCGAGGAGCTGCTGGAAAGATCCCGCGACAATCTGCGCCGGATCTTCGGACTCACCGATTCCTCCCGCTGAACGAAACCGACCCCAGGAAACCGCGAAGATGCAGACCGAACTTTCGACTCCGGACCCGACCTCGACCGAAGCCCCCCTGGATGCCGAAACGCGCTACCGCTTGCACCGCCGGTTTGACCGCATGGGCCGCCTGGTGGGCGACCCCGCCATGAAAAAGCTGATGAGCTCGCATGTCATGGTCATCGGCCTGGGCGGCGTCGGCTCGTGGGCCGCGGAGTCCGTGGTGCGATCGGGTGTCGGCCGGGTCACGGTCATCGACTTCGACCAGGTGTGCATCACCAACTCCAACCGCCAGCTGCACGCGCTGACCGGCCTGGTGGGACAGTACAAGAGCGACGTCATGGCGGAGCGCCTCCGCAAGGTGAATCCCCAGGCGCGCGTCGACTCCCTCCAGAAGTTCTACAATGCGGCGAGCTCGGACGAGATCCTGGGCCTCCAGCCTGATCTGGTCATCGACGCCATCGACAACGTCACGGCCAAGTGCCACCTGCTGGCCACCTGCCGCGACCGCGGCATTCCGGTGGTCTGCTCGACGGGCTCGGGCGGACGTATGGACCCGACCCAGATCCGCACCGGCGATCTGGCCGTCACCGAGATCGACCCGCTGGCGCGCGCCGTGCGGCGCATCCTGCGCCAGCAGTACGGGTTTCCCGAACAGGGGAACTTCGGCATCCAGGCCATCTATTCCACAGAACCCGCCCGCGATCCGATCGAGCTGGATTACGACGAAGGCAAGGGTTTCAAGTGCGTTTGCCCCCAGGGCGACAACGGCCTGAATACCTGCGACCAGAAGAACCTGATCATGGGCAACGCCAGCTTCGTGACCGGGCCGTTTGGCCTGGCCTGCGCTTCCTTGGCGGTTCGTTCCCTGATCGGGGAAGCCTGAAAGCTCTTTTGTTTCGATGCGTTAAAAACTGAGTGCATGTGTCCTCAATGACTCAGCTTAAAGTTGATTGAAATTATATGACAATAAGTTCAGGGTTCGGCTCACCGCCGAAGAAGGGGTTTTCGATGCGTACCTGGATTTCGACTCTCGGTTTGATGGTAGGCGTGAGCTTTGCCGCACAGGGCTTTGCGGCCACGGCGGTGGCTCCGCCGGCTCCAGTGCCAGTGGGCGCTCCCGTGGAGGCCGTGAAGAACTGCGAGTTCGACGGCCCCGCCAACTCCCACATCGACTGCAAGCGCGACACCTCGGCCGAGGTCTGCAAGACCACCCAGGCGCTCTTCAGCTATTGCATGGGGCGCAAGTGTCCTCCCATGTCTCCGGATGACTGCGTGGGCAAATTCATCGGTGTCTGCGCTGCATCGGTGGGCTGCACCGAGTTCCACTGAGCACGGCAACTGCCGAGCGCGGTTGTCAGCCGACCTGCCCCGACCTAGAATCGGGACAGGCCCATGGAAAAAAACCTCTTCCCGAAAAAGAACCCGCTACCGGCAATCGCCTTCGGGGTCTTTCTCGGGCTGGCCGTCCTGCTGCGCGTGATCTGGCTGGACCGGATTCCCGGCGTGAACGGCGACGAAGCCTTCTGGGGCTTCCAGGTCTCCCGGCTGCTTCGTGGTGAACCTTTCATCGCCCGCTCCCTGACGGGCAATCCGCTGAATCCCTTCTTCGTGCTGCCCACGCTGCTCCTGACGGCGCTCTTCCAGCCGTCGTTCTGGATCTTGCGCGCGCCCGCCCTGATGGCCCAGCTGGGCCTTCTGGCCGCGGCCTACCCGATGGTGCGCCACCGCTGGGGCAAACTTGCGGCGACGTTGACGTTGATCGGCTTGGCCGCCTCGCCCACGCTGATCGGCTACTCGCGCTTCGGCTGGGACCCGGCCCAGAGCGCGCCCGCCTGCTTCGTGGCCCTCTGCCTGGCGTTTGACCGGCGCGTGGTGGGCACTGCCTTGGCCTTTGCCGCGGCCTTCTGGATCCACCCCACCAACGTGTTCGTGGCGCCCCTGCTCCTGGCGCTCCTGTTCCGGAACGGCCTTCCGGACACTCTCCGCCCTTCCGTGGACCCCCGCGCGCGCCGTCTCTGGATCACGGGCGCCCTGACCGCCGCCCTGCTCTTCGGGCTCCGGAGCCGCCTCCTGGCGCCCGCGGCCACCCTGGGTGGCGCGGCCGAGTGGCAGGCCGCCCTGCAGCGCCTGACCGACGGCCACCAGTGGGCGCGCTTCGCCACGGCCCTGATCGAGCTCTGGAACGGAGTCACCTTCTTTGACTATGTGGCCGGACCCGCGCCGGCAGATTTCGTCGCGCTGGCCGATGTGATCCTGGGATTGCCGGTCGCGCTGGCACTGGGCCTGGGGCTGTGGCTGGCCCTCCGGCAACGCGACCGCGCGCAGATGGCGCTGCTGGGCGGCCTCCTGGCCTCGCTGGGCGTGTTTTACCTTCGCACCGGACTGCTGGGAGTTTCGCCGCACACCGAGCGCTACGGGCAATGGCTCCTGGCTC
>CANFHS010000176.1 GCA_947446835.1 Bacteriovoracaceae bacterium | reverse complement strand
GGCCTCGCACCTTGAAGTTCGTGTGGAACACGATGAACGTGGGCCCCAGCAGACCGCACAGGATGTGGAAGTCCATCCAGCCCGCGATGCGACCCCAGTACTTGAACCAGCCCAGCCGCTTGCGGACCACGTAGAAATTGGTGACCAGCATGAACCCGATGCCCAACCACCCCAGGACCAGGCTGATGGGGTATCCCGCCTCGGGCGACAGGTTCCAGCTCCGGGCCGCGGGCCAGAGCTGGCGCAGCAGCCCCAGCAGGCCTTCCTCGGGCTGCGGGCCGTTCAGCATCAGCCACTCGTAGGTCAGCACCAGCACCACGCCCACCCAGACCCAGAAGTACGTCCGAAGCTTCATCGCGCGTTTTCCTTCCCGGCTACTTTCCCAGCCCCGTGCCGAACTTCTTCTCGATCTGGATGCCAAAGCCCATCAGCATCTTGTGGGGCATCTCGGCGCCCGCGAACACGAACAGGTAATCATTGGCCAGGGACTCCACGCCCGACTCGCGCTTCACCTGGATGCGGTCCGGATGGATCTCGGCCACGCTGGACTGGTACCAGATCTTGACCTCGCCCCGGCTTTCCATGTCGCGGATGATCTTCTGGTTTTCCTCGTTGCAGCGGTCAAAGCCCGCGCCGCGCACCAGCAGCGTGACGCGGTTGCCGAGCGACGGCTTGCCCAGGTACTGGGCTGCCTCGACGCCCGCGTTGCCGCCGCCCACCACGGCCACGTCCCGCCCCTGGTACTGCTCGGGCTCAAGCAGGTTGTAGGTGACCTTGGGCAGGTCCTCGTTCGGCAGCCCCAGGCGGCGCGGAGAACCGCGCACGCCCAGCGCCAGGATGACCTTGTGGGCCCGGATCAGGCCCTGGCTGGTCTTCACCTCGAAGACGCCGTTCTTCTTCTCGACGGTCTCGAACTTGACCTTCTCGCGCACCTGCAGCCCGGACTTGCGGCGGGCTTCGTCCCAGAACGCCAGCAGCTCTTCCTTGGTGACCTTGTCCTGCTTGAAGCGCATCTGGCCCACCACCGGCAGCTCGGCGGGCTTGGTCATGACGATCTTCTGGCGGGGAAAGTTGAACACCGTGCCCCCGAACGAATTCTGCTCGATGAGGATGTAGCGCCGCTTGGCCTCGATGGCCGCCAGGGCCGCGGCCAGGCCGGCGGGACCCCCGCCCACCACCAGCAGGTCCGTGTCCACGGCCGCTCCTGCCCCGTCCTTGGGCAGGTGGGCCAGCGCGTGGTCGGCGGCCAGGCGCCCCTGCTTCACCGCGTTCCGGATCAGCCCCATGCCGCCCAGCTCGCCCGCGATGTACAGACCCGGCACGTTGGTCTCATAGTCCGACGTGATGCGCGGGATATCCATGCCCCGGGTCTTGGTCCCGAACACCAGGCTGATGGCGTTGGTGGGGCAGGCCTGCTCGCATTCGCCGTGACCCACGCACTTGGTGGGCGAGACCAGCACCGCGCGGTGATTGATGATCTTGAGGATGTCCCCTTCAGGGCACACCCGCGTGCAGGCCGCGCAGCCCGCGCAAAGGCCCGGATCCACCTCGGGATGCAGGGTGAGCGGCTCACCCATCTGGGTGTCGATCGCCTTCTGCAGCTTCTTTTCGGCGACCTTGTGGTGCTTCTTGCGCGAACGGACGTTCACCCACCCGAGCAGGAGCAAGAAGCCTACTCCGAACGCCTCGACATGTTCACTGACCAGATCCAGCAGGTTTTCGGTCGTCATCCTCGGCGCACATCCTTGGGCGCCCAAGATTCAGTTCAGCAAAGCGCTATTCCCAGATCGAGTCTTCGCCCTTGAGCCAGGCCTTGACGTTGGCCGTGGTCACGGACTTGGGACGCTCGATGGGGAAGCTCAGGCCGCGATCCCAGATCAGGCCGGCCAGCACGCCCAGGGCCCGGCTCACGCCGAACAGCACGGTGTAGTAGTCGTACTCGCGCATGCCGGCGTTCACCAGCAGGGCGCCCGAGTGGGCGTCGACGTTCGGCCACGGGTTCTTGATCTTGCCCAGCGACTGCAGGATGGGCGGCACGGTCTCGAAGATGTTCCAGACGGTGTTGCAAAGGGCGTCGTCCGCCATGTGCTTCTTGGCGAACTCCATCTGGGCCGAGAACCGCGGATCGGTCTTGCGGAGCACGGCATGCCCGTAGCCCGGCACGACCTTGCCTTCCGCCAGGGTCTTCTTGACGTATTCGGCAATCTGCTCGCTGGTGGGCTTCTCGGTGCCGAGGGCCTTCTGCATCTCGAAGATCCACTTGATGACTTCCTGGTTGGCCAGGCCGTGCAGCGGGCCCGCCAGACCGTTCATGCCGGCGGCAAAGGCCAGGTAAGGATCCGAAAGCGCCGAGCCCACCAGATGCGTGGTGTGCGCGGAAACGTTGCCGCCTTCGTGGTCGGCATGGATCGTCAGGTAGAGGCGCATCAGCTCGCGGAACTTGTCGGTTTCAAAGCCCAGCATGTGGGCGAAGTTGCCTGCCCAGTCCAGGCCAGCCGCCGGAGCGATGGTCTGGCCGCCCTTGTACTTGCGGCGGTAGACGTGGGCTGCCACGGCCGGAAGGCGGGCAATCAGGTTCATGGAGTCTTCGTACGCGTAGCTCCAGTAGTCCTTCTTGTTGACGCCTTCGGCGTATTTCTTGGCGAAGAGGGAATCGGTCTGGAGCGCCATCACGCCCACCACGAACTGGGTCATGGGGTGCGTCTCGACCGGAAGGGCGTCGATGGTGCGGGTGACGTGGGCCGGCATCGCCGAGCGCTTGGCCCAGTCGGCGCTGAGCTCCTTCACGTCGGCTTCGGTGGGAAGCTCGCCGGTCAGCATCAGGTAGAAGATGCCTTCGGGCAGCGGCTCGGAACCCCCCGGGGCCTTGGGCAGTTTTTCCTGCAGCTCAGGGATGGAGTAGCCGCGGAAGCGGATACCTTCCTGAGCGTCCAGCAGCGAGGTCTCGTACACCATGCCCGTGATGCCGCGCATGCCTTGGTAAGCTTGGGCCAGCTGGACTTCACCGATCTTCTTGGAACCGTGTTCCTTGAGGATGTCCTTGATTTCCGCGCCGAGCTGATCGGCCTTGGCCTTGAAGAGATTCTTAAGCTTTTCCATGCCTCCAGATTAAAAGAACCGCCCGCTTTCCTCCATCGGAAATTAAGGGAAAATCCAGTGGTTGACTCGACGCGTCGACTACGGGCAACCTCCGCGCATTTATGCCCGAGCGGCGCAGTTTGGGATTGGGGCCCCAACCCCACCAAGACCCCCGTCACTCCGGAAGAACCAGCTGCCCTTTTCGCTCCAGTGCCAAGCACTTCATCCAACCGCCCCAGGACTGTTGGCGCGCTTGCCAATCCCCTTCCAGGGTGAGGAAATCCAGCAGGCACCCCAGGGCGCACTCCTCGCTCATCGTCCAGGACCTGCGGGTTCTCTTCCCCTTGCCTCCGCGCAGGTTGGCCGTCGTGCAGCGAAAGCCCCTCATTTCCGGATTCCGATCGAACCGCTTGAACGCCGGCGCGCAAATTCCACGGGTCAGGATCTGGACCACGTTGTCGTTCACGCCCCTGCCCTGGCCGCAGGTCGACTCCATGAGCGCCGTACAGACCGCGAGCGCCTGGTTCCGGCGCGAAATGCCGCCCAGCCGGTCGGATACCAGAGTCACTTTCTTCTGGATGTCCAAGCATCCCGTTTTCCGGCTCGAACGCAGGCACGCATAGCGCTCCGCCAGCGTCTGCCGGCCCCACCTCTTGCCCGGCGGACATGGCGTCTGCACCGCTGAACCCACCTCCGCCTCGGGAACCGGGTCCAGGAACGTTGCGATCTCGTAGGCCGCATGTTCCGGCGCCGGAGGCGCCGCCAGGGCGTCCAGACCCCACGACAGAGCCAACAGCGCCAGTCCCAGCATCCCTCTCAAACCCCCTTGAGCCAGCCCCCGTCACAGGCCACGGCCTGGCCCGTGATGTAGGCTGCGGGCTCGGACGCCAGGAAGGCGGCCAAGGCGGCGAACTCCTCGGGCTTGCCGACGCGGCCGGCGGGAATGCTCAGGCTGATCTTGTCGTAGGGCACCTGCAGGTCGCGCAGGCGCTCGGTATCGGTATAGCCGGGCAGGAGGCAGTTGACGGTGACACCCGCCGAGGCCACCTCCACGCTCAGGCTCTTGGCCAGGCCCAGCAGGCCCGCGCGCAGACCATTGGACACGGTCAACCCACCCATGGGCTCGCGGGCGGCCACCGAAGTCACGAGCAGGATGCGGCCCCAGCGGCGCTGCTTCATGCCCGGCAGCGCGGCCTGGATCGAGTCCACCGCGCTCATCCACAGCGACTGGAATCCGTCCTGCCACTGCTGGGTCGTCACTTCGGGAAACACGGCCTTGGGCGGGCCGCCGGTGTTCACCACCAGGATGTCGCACGAGCCAAGCTTCTGCTCCACCTGGCGCACCAGTTCGCCCGGAGCCCCGGGCCGCGACAGGTCGCAGGCCACGGCCCATTCGGCGCCGATCTCACGCCCGGCAGCCTGGATCTTGGCGGAGTCGCGCGAACAGATGGCCACCCTCACCCCTTCAGCCACCAGCGCGCGGCCAATGGCCTTGCCCAGCCCCGCCGATGCGCCCATCACCAATGCCGTCTTGCCTTTGATCTGCAGATCCATGGGACTGCTCCTTAGTTGGTTTGGGCCAGGACGGGCGCCAGGCGCTCGTCGATCAAGGTGCTGGCCCTTTTGAGGTCCACCTGCTCGGGTTTCGAAATGTCGCGGCAAAGGTCAGCCAGGATTCCGTCCGCGACCCGCCCGGCCTCATTGGCCAGGCGATACGGCATGCGGCTGAAGCTGACCAGGGCGTAGCGGGACAGGAAGCGTCCCGGAAACTCCTTGAGCAGCAGCTTTTCGACCGCTTTTTCGAGCAGGAAATGCGGATCGGCCACCTTGTCGCGCATCTCGATGAAGTTGGCCACGGCCATGTCGGCAATGGCATCGGCATCGGGCT
>CANFHS010000175.1 GCA_947446835.1 Bacteriovoracaceae bacterium | reverse complement strand
TGGCTGCCCCCGCTTCAGGTGGCTTCCCATAATCCGCGCATCCAGAAGGGCGCGGACCGTGATTTTGATGCGTCCACCGTGATGCCGCTTCGGGATGTGCCTTCAGGTTCCGTGGCAGCGGGGCTGGGTGAAGTGCACCCCGCAGGCAATCCCCATTACCTGATGGACCCCCGGAACGGCATCCTGCTGGTGCGGGCCTTGGCTGAACGCCTGGGCCAGATCGAGCCCGAAAAAGCCGCTGGGTTCCGGGGGCGGGCCGAGAGCTACGCCAACGGGCTGTCCCGGGCCATTGCAGGCTGGGAGAGCCAGCTCAAGCCCTGGAAGGGGCGATCGGTGGTGACCTACCACCAGGGGCTGACCTACCTGCTGGCCTGGATCGGCGCTTCCGGCGAAGCCACGCTCGAAGAGCGGCCTGGAATCCCTCCGAGCCCCGATCGGGTGGTGAAGCTCGTGGACGCGATGAAGCGCAGCCGGGCACGGGTCATCCTGCTCGAGTCGACCGAACCCCAGTCCTTGGCCCAGAGCGTGGCTCGCCAGGCGGGCGCACGCTGGGTGGTGCTTCCGGCCGAGGTCGATTCAATTCGCGGCATCAGGACCTACCGGCAGCTTTGGGACGAGATCGTCAAACGCCTCAAGTCCGTGCCCTGATCAGCGGGGAGCCAGCTCCAGCCCGTCAGCGGTCTGCAGGCCGCCCAGCTTCTGAAGGTTGGGCGAAAAAATCTGGTTCATCAGGATCCGGGGGGCCAGTCGCGCAAAGAACCGTCCTCTGCGGGAGTGCGTGCGGGCCACCAGATGGCCCGTGATGCGTGATCCCGATCCATCGGGCTCGACCTGGATGCTCCATTCGATGCCTTCCAGCTGCGCCGAAATCTTGCCCTTGGGGTCGTCCTCCAGCCGGAGGGTCAGTCGCCCCCGGGTCGTGTCGGCCTCCAGCACGCGCAGTCCCAGTGCAAAGCGCCGCCAGGGCTGCCCGCGCGGATCGATCTGCAGCTGGACCTTCGAGCCCACCGCCAGGTCGCCGGTGGGGCCTGCTCCTTCGAGGGTCGCGCCGGTGGCGTCGTAGTGCCACTCGGGCCAATGGCTGACCCTGAAAAGCGACTTGCGGACCTGCTCGGGGGCCAGCGTCGAGTGCACTTCGCGGTCAAAGCGCAGGTCGAGTTCGGGTTTCGAGCCCGCGGCAAAAAGGCCACCGGCGGTTACCGCCAACGCCAGGATGAGGAGCGTCCACTTGCGATTCATGATTCCCGGTTTTTAGCACGGAAGCCGCGAGGAAGCTCAGTCCACATGGCCCAGGGTGAAGAGGATCCGGATGGGCCTGGAGGGTTGGCTCGCCGGGGGCGGCAGGGCAAAGGGCGGCTCGGTCCTGAAGTTGAAGCCGTGCGCCAGCTGGGGCGGAAAGATTCCGTACTTGCCGGGGGCCTCTTCGAAGATGCGGACCTCGACCCACTCGCCCAGGTACGCCGTCATGAGGTTTCCCTCGGAATTGATGGAGTAGTACTTGGGAAAGGCCTCGCGTTCGCAGGTCACGATCACCAGCTCGTCGAGCTGGCTCAGGCCCCGGATCCAGCGGGTTCCGTCGTATTTCTTGGCGTCGACGGTGGCGAAGATCTGGTGGATGGCGTGAAGGATGTCGCGCCCTTTGGCTTCGCCCACCGAGAACGTGTTCCGGACCGGGTCGTGGCCGATGGCGTCGACGCACATCTTGCGGGACCCTTTGGTCCCGATGGGAGGCCTTCCGTAGACCAGGCTATGGCCGTCGCCTTGGGTCTCGACCCAGTTTTCGGCCATGTAGATGGTCATGTAGCGGGGGCGCAGGTCGAACTCCTCGCTGTCCCGGATGCGCTGGTCGGCAAGGTACCGGGTCAGGTAGGCCTCGCGAAGCATGGCGCGGATTTCGCGGACGTCGGGCTGGCCCACCACCCTCTGGCCGGCTTCGAGCGGGAAGCTCAGCTTCCGCACCACGCCGTAGCCGGGTACCGGTTCCGACTGGCGGATCAACTCGGTCGTGTGGATCGGGATATTGGCGACGCTGTTGAGCGTCAGCTCGCGGTCCAGCCGGAGTCGGGTACACTCCAGCTCGGCGTGCGTTGAGCCTTCCGGGCCTGACCAGGCGACGGCCTGCGGGAGCAGGATGGCTATCAGGGCCCACTGAAAAAACCGCATGGCGCGGACTAACACCCCCGCAGGCCTTTGGCTTCAGATTTTTAGGGGAAAGCCCAAGGATTCCAGACGTCATCAAGGTCTGGGAGGGAAACCCGGAATGGACCGGTTCAGTCCGCTTTTTGGGCGGCGCCGGGGTTTTTCGATGCCGTGGCGGAACCTTGCGGCGACGGCTTTTCCGCCAGATCAGGGTGGCTCCGCAGGTAACGCTCACAGGCGGGGGTGAGCTTCTTTCTTTCGTAATAGGCCGGATTCGTGACCAACGCCCGGAGGCCCAGCTCGGCGTTCAGCGCCGGGCAGAGCATGACGAGCCTTCCAAAGCACCGGGGCATCAGGCGGGCTGGGCAAGTGGCCGCATCCCCGAAGAACGCCTTGGCGGATTTCTTGGGCTGGTAGAAATTCTGCGAATCGCATTCCTGCCAGGCCCGCTCCGGCTGCTTGCGGATCAGGTTTTGGTAGTAGGAAACCAGGTTCTGGTTCTGGCCCGATTTGTCGTTGGTCTGGGTGTCCACGGATTGCTGGAAGATGCCGTAGTTGGTTTGCTCATTGTGCGTGACCGGGTAGCGGCGGGACAAATTCAGCAGGACGGTTTCGCGCTTCCAGCGTTGCCCGCCCGCGTCCGGTGAACTCCAGTCAAAGGGCCTGCCTGCCGTGTGCCGGTCCATGTCAGCCACAGCGGTGGGATTACCGCCGGACTCGGCCAACGCGCGAGCCAGGGCTCGGGCGGCCACCCGGGGCCGCTGGGCCGGGGTGACCAGGTCGAGCTTTTGGGCAGCGCGGATCAGCAGGTGAACAAGCGGTTCCGAGACGGCGTGTTCGCGGCCTTTGCGATCCTTGGCGCAGCACTGCATCTTGGGGTCGCACCCGGACGCGCGAGCAGGGGGAGTGGCTAATCCCAAGGCAAGTCCGATCCAGATCCAGGTTGAGGGGTTCATGAGCCTCCTGGGGCTGAACCCAGTGTACCGGACGGTGGGCGCCGTGGGAAATGCCCCGTATCCGTGGTAAATGATCGTTGTGAACCGGGAAACCCAGACCTTCGAAGCTCCGAACCTGGCGGGCCAGACCCCCGACTACTGGGCGGTGGCCAAGCCGGCGGGCTGGCTTGTCATCCCGGGGCGCGATCCCAGGGACAAGGCTCCGGTGCTGCATGCCTGGGTGGAAGCCCAGGGGGGCGCCCGCGCCTGGGTGGTGCATCGGATTGACCGCGGCACCAGCGGGCTGGTGCTCTTTGCCCGGAACCCCGAAGCCCATGCCCGGGCCAATGGCTGGTTCGAGGCCCACCGGGTGAAGAAGGAATACGATCTGATTGCCCAGGGGCAGCCCGCATTGCCGATGCTCCGCTGCGACTCGCCCATCGAGGGCAAGCGCAGCCTGACGCTCATCGAGCGAAAGGCGCAGGGACACGGAGCCTTCCTGGGGCGGGCCCGCATTTCGACGGGTCGGCGGCACCAGATCCGGATCCATGCCGCGAAGGCCGGTCACCCCATCCTGGGTGACCGCGAGTACGGGGGCCCGGAAGTCTGGACGCCGGGGCCCGGGCTTGCGCCAATTGCGGTGGGGCGCGTGGCGCTTCATGCGGCACGCCTGGAATTGCCCGAAGGCGCGGGGATGTTCGAAGCGCCTTGGCCCGCGGACTTTGCCGCCTGGGCCGGGAGGCTGGGGTGAGCACGCGCCGTCCGGATCCGCAGGAGCAGCAGCTGCTGGAGGCCTGGCAATTGCGGGAGCGGCTCATTGCCTTTCAAGGCAATGAAGCCGTTCGCGTGTTTCATGGGCCTGGCGAAGGCTCGGGCGAACTGGCCGGTATTGCCATCGAACGGTTTGGCGCGCACGCCTGGGTGACCGAGTGGGAAGGCAAGGGCCGCGAGGCCAGCCAGGCCACCCGCAAGGCGGTGGCCCATTTCCTGGTCGGGCGCGGATTGAAGTCGGGGGTGTGGCTGGGCCGGCCCCGCCAGGGCGTGCCTGCCGTGCCGGAACCTTTTTTTGGCGAAGTCCCGGACCAGGAATTCACGGTTTCGGAAGAGGGCCTGAAGTTCGGCATCCGGCTTCGCGAGGTGCGGCACCCCGGGCTCTTCCTGGATCACCTGCCGCTGCGGCGCTGGCTTCGGACCGCCCTGCGGGGGCAGCGGGTGCTCAACACCTTTGCCTACACGGGCAGCTTGTCGGTCGCGGCAGGAGCTGCCGGTGCGGCGTCGGTCACCACGCTCGACCTTTCGAAGCCCACCGTCCGCTGGGCCGAATCGAACTGGGCCCTGAACGGATTCCAGGGCGTGGAGTCGCGCTTCATCTTCGGCGACGTGTTCGAGTGGCTGCCGCGGCTGAAGCGTGAAGGCCAGCAGTACGACTGCGTGATCTCGGACCCTCCGTCGTTTTCACGCGGCAACAAAGGCAGCTTTTCGACGGCCAAGGACCTGGGCAAGCTGCACGAGCTGCTGTTCGACGTGCTCGCGCCGGGAGGCATCCTGGTGTCGTCCATCAATTCGGCGCAGGTCCCGTACGAAAAAATGGAGGCGCAGATTGTGGGCGCCGCCCGCGCCAAGAGCCTGGAGCTCCAGGTGCTGTCGCGCATCGACCTGCCGCCCACGTTCCCGACCCGCGCCGGCGACCCGGAAGCGCGCTACCTGAAGGGCCTGGTGGCTCGGGGTAGGTAGGGGTGGGCGCACCTTGGGGGTGTGGGGACTTCAGGATGGAGAGGGCGTTCTTCGGGGCTATGCGCTTCACTGTCCATCGGTCTTTCGTCTTCCTTGCCCTTTGGGCTCATCCTTTCAGGCGTTGAGGTGATTTTTTTCCGGCAATCCGGCAGCACTGAGGTCGTGGATTGATCCCAGGCTTTAGAGTGTTACCTTCTGCCCCCT
>CANFHS010000174.1 GCA_947446835.1 Bacteriovoracaceae bacterium | reverse complement strand
CCGCCTTGGGCGCCGCCGCGGACACGGGCGCCACGCAATCCGCGGCCCAGGCCGACCTGAGCAACCCCACCCAGGGCGGGCTTCCGCCCAGCCTGGGTGATCCGGGCGCGCCGGGCGGCACGCCGGCCCAGCCGTTGACCGGCCCCGTTCCCGCCGAGTTCCAGAAAGGCGCGCCCGCCGCGGGTGGGCACGGTGGCGGTGGCGGCGGTGGCATCGGCGGAATCGGCAGCACTCCCCCCAGCGGCGATGGCGGCTCGGACCGCGAGCCGCAAGCCACCTACGCCCAGACGGTCAAGAACCCTGACCGCTACGAGGGCGGCGCAGGCGGCGCGCCCTCGGGCTCGGCACCCCTGAACACCGGGCCCGACCTGTCGGGCCTGCTCGCCCAGTTCCTGCCCAAGGCAGGCGACCAAGGCAGTGAAAACGGCGTGCTCGACTTCGGTTCGCGCGTTCCCGCGGCCGCCGCCGCGCCCGAGTCGGTGCTGGATTCGGCCGCCAACCTGTTTGATCGCGTCCACGAAGCCTATCAGGTCAAGGTCCGCAAAGGCCACGTGGGCCGTTGAATCGGAATCGGAGTCATTCGACCATGAACCGGAATGCCCAAGCCCTCTCGGCCGCGCTGATCCTGATCCTGGCTACTCCGCCAACGCCGCTTCATGCCGCCGACACGGATTATTCCAAGGACGCCCAGAAATACTGCGACCACCTGGACCAGCTTCGCCAGGACTACAAGAACCGCAGCGCCGGCAAGGGCGCGAACGATGCCAGCCTGACGGTCACCGATGCGGCCCGCACCGGGCTTCCGGACGACCTCTCGGCGCAGGCCGCTGCGCACTGCGGGGCCATGCAGGCGGCCCGCCAGGCCAAGAGCGCCAACGCCAACCTGGGCGTGGCCTGGGGTGCGGTGGCGCTGGTGTGCGGCGCTTCGTGCGCCTACCCGCTGGCGCGGAACGCCAAGCGGGTCTGCGAAGCGGGCGCCGGAGCCGCGCTGGCCTTTGAAATCGCCGAGACCCACAAGGCCGCAAGCGCCCTGGACGGACTGGCCCAAGCGCTGGGTACTCTTGCCAATCCCGCCACGATCCCGCTGTTGGTCCAGTTCAATGACAAGGTCCAAGGCAGCGTGAAGGCGATGACCAAAAAGGCCAAGAGCAACAGCAGCTGCGGGGTCAGCGCGTTCGCGGCCCTTCAGGCCATGGCCAAATCCAGATCCCGGGCCAAGTTCGCCAGCACCTACCAGACCAGCAAGGTGGAAGTCGAAAACATGCTCGGCCTGGGCAAGAGCGTGGACGCCAGCACGCTCAAAAACACGCTGCCGCAGCTCGCGCAGGCCCCGATCGACGGAAGCGCCAGTCCCACCGGTTTGTCCGGCGCCGCCAAGTCCACTTCTGGCACCTCGGGCGATCTGACCGAGCTGACGGTGGGCAGCAGCACCAGCTTTGCCGTGGCCGGGCAGGATTGCGTGGCCGGAAACCAGGGCAACACCCAGGCTCTGGTTCGCTGCGCGTCCGCAGCCGACCCGAGGCTTTCGGGGCTGCTGCAGGACACGGCGTTCCAGCAGGCGTTCCAGGACCTCTCGGGCCAGAGCCTGGGCGACCTGGCCAAGAAGGATGTGGGCTTCGGCCCGGAAACCCTGGCCCAGGGTCTGGCCGGCGCTCAGGGCCCGGGCGGCAGCGCCAGTGGCGGCGGATCGGCCGAAGGCGTGAGCCGGCTCACGCAGCTCCTGAAATCGGCCGAAGCCGACCCGCAGCTGCGCGCGCTGGCATCGATCGAAGCCCCCGGCACCTTCCGCACGAGCGGCGCCGCCCCGTCGGGTACGGGGGGAAGCGGCGTCAGCGAGGACTCGTTTTCGCAGATGCAGGGCCTGCTGGGCCAGCTCGGCGGGGCGGCCACGAACCCTGAAGCCCCGGTTGCCGCGTCCTCCGAGATGGATTTCGTGGCCCGCCAGATGACAGGACGGAATCCCGCCGCCGTGGCCGAAGACCCGAGAATCGGGCTCTTTGAACGCGTGACCTACCGGTACCGTTCGGTCTCGGACCGGCTGAAATAAGCCCGTTCATTTTTTGGATTGCGCCGGGCGCGTACCTGGACTACACCCACTGCATCAACGCGTGGGGCATTAGCTCAGTTGGTAGAGCGCCACAATGGCATTGTGGAGGTCAGCGGTTCGACCCCGCTATGCTCCACCAATTTCAAACCCGGTCCAAAAGCCGCCTTTGAAATTGGTAATCCCGCGATAAGATCCCCTGAAGGAATGCAACCCATGGGATCCCTTCTGGACGACCGGCTGAAGACGGCCCGCAAAAGGCTGGAAGAGCACCTGCGCGGCAAGCCCCAGCTCGTGGAGCTGGCCCTGAGCGCTTTTCTGGGCGGAGGCCACCTGCTGCTGGAAGGCCCACCGGGCACGGGCAAAACCTCGTTGTCCAAGGCCTTGGCCACCACGTTCGGGGGCAGCTTCCGGCGCGTGCAGATGACCAGTGACCTGCTTCCCAGCGACATCGTGGGCATCCTGCGCCCGCGCCCCGACGCGACCGAGTTCGAGTTCCGACCCGGCCCCGTGTTCGCCAACTTCGTGCTGGCCGACGAGCTGAACCGGACCAGCCCCAAGACCCAGAGCGCACTGCTCGAAGCCATGGCCGAAAACACCGTCACCGTGGACGGCCGCTCGCACCCGCTTCCGGAACCCTTCTTCGTCGTGGCCACCCAGAATCCGCTCGAATTCCAGGGCGTGTATCCGCTGGCCGAAAGCCAGACCGACCGCTTCATGCTGCAGCTCGAAGTGGGCGCGCCCGAGCGGAACGACGAGCTGGCCATCTACTCGGCTCCCGTCACCGCGCAGGCCGGCTCCGAGCCGGGTGCCGTGCTTTCGCTCGATGAAGCGCGCGAGCTGCGCGGCATGGCCCGACGGGTCCACGTGGAAGCGACGGTGCTGGAGTACGTGACGGACTTCGTGCGTGAAACCCGCAAAAGGCCGGGCATCGTGCACGGCGTTTCGGTGCGTGGGGGCCTGCAGTGGCTGGCCGCGGCCCGGGCCCTGGCGCTGCTGCGGGGCCGGGACTTTGTCGTCCCCGCCGATCTGCGCGAACTGGCGGTGCCCGCCTTGGCGCATCGCCTGTGCGCGGACCCGGCCCAGTCCGACCCGAGCCTCAAGCGCCAGGCCATCCGCGAGCTGCTGGAGCAGGTCCCTGCGCCGCGCTGAGTGGCGTTCCTTGGGCAGGAAGCTGTTTGACCTGGCCACCGGCGGTCACGCGCGGCGGCGCCTGGAGGTATCGACCTCGGGCAAGTGGTACCTGCTGCTGACCATCCTGCTGGGAGTGGTGGCGCTCGTCACCGCCAACAACGTGCTGTACCTGATCGAGAGCCTGCTGCTGAGCGGGCTCATCTTTTCGGGCATCCTGTCGGAACGTTCCATCTCGGCCGTGCGCTGCGACTTCCGCCGAGGTCGCGCCGTCGCGGGCGAACCGACGCAGGACCAGATCGTGGTCACCAATCGCCGCAAATTCCCGCTGTTCTGCATCGAAGTGGTGGAATGGAGCGGCGGGCGGTTCCGCACCCTGGCCTACTTCCCGCGCATCAGCCCCGGCGCCACGGTCGTCGCGGCATCCTCGCTGCGGCTCGAAGCCCGGGGCGAGCACTCGTGGGAAGGATTCGGCATCGCCACCCGTTACCCCTTCGGCTTTGCCAGAAAGGTGAAGGTGATCCGCCACCCGGGCTCCCGCCTGGTCTGGCCCGCCCGCGACCCGGCCCACGGCCAGCGGTCGCAAGGCGAAGGGTGGCGGACCCGCGTGCGTCCGCAGGGCGAGTTTTCGGAGGGCGAAGTGCGCCCCATCGGCCCGGACGACGACTGGCGCTGGGTGGTGTGGACCGCCAGCGCCCGCGCCCTGGAGCCCCTGGTCCGCAAACGCCGGCTGGACGCCGATGCTCCCCGGGTGGAGCTGGACCTGAGGCAGGCCCCGGGCGCCCGCTTCGAAGCGCAGGTGCGCGAGACCGCGGCCCCGTTTCACGGCTCGACTTCCGACGAAGCCACGCTGATCCTCCTGGAGCACCAGGGCACCCGCCGCGTGCGGGGCCGGGTGCCCGCCCTGGACGAGCTGGCCCAGGCCAGGCCCCAGGGGGTTCGCCATGAATGACGCCCGCACCGCCGCCCAGCGGCTGACCGCCTGGCTGGACGCCCTGGGGCTGCTGGCCTTGGCCAGCACCGGCGAACTGGGCCAGCTGCCCTGGGTCGGAGCTTCCGCGATGCTGGCCCTGGCGCTGCTGCTGCCGCTCCGGGCGCGGCCGCGAGAGTCCGTGCTCTTTGCCCTGATGCTGGCCGTGGTGCTGGGAGCGGTGGCTTCGGCCATCTTCCTGCCGGTGCTGCCCCTCGTGGTGGCCGCCTGGGCCACCCCGCTGCTCCACTCGCTGCTCTGGCATGCGCCGCGGACGCCGACCTATCGCGGCTGGCGCATCGGCCTGGGTTTTGCCGAGCTGATCCTGGCCTCGGCGCTGACCAACGAGGTCATCCTGCCCATCCTGGTGTTCCTGTTCGTGGTCATCGCCTCGGTGGCCATTTCGTGCAGCTTTCTGGAGCGCGAGCTGGCTCGCCAGTCACCAACGCCTGGGCAGGTGCCCCTGCCCCAGGGCTTCATCCGGAGAACCCTGCTCCAGGCGCTGGGCATCTTCCTCACCGCGGCCATCCTGTTTCCGATCCTGCCCCGCGTGGAGGGCGAAAATTCGGGCCGCTGGGAAGGGGGGCGTGTCGGGTACAACGAGGAGGTCTCGCTGCGCGAGTGGACCCGGCTTTCGGGCCAGTCGGGCGGACGCGTGGCGCTGCGGCTGTACCAGCCCACCGGCGATTCCCTCCTGAAGCGCATCCCGCAAGGGCTGGTGCGCGGCCGTGCGCTGGAGCTCTTTGACGGGCGCACCTGGATGATCACGACCACCCACCCCGAAGGCGCGCCCCATGGTGAACGCGCGCCCGACCCCGAGACTTCGCCTTGGATCGAGGCCGTGCGCGAGCCCATCGCCACCGACATCCTGCCGGTCCCCT